>NZ_KV833885.1:14298-103016 GCF_001837725.1 Enterococcus sp. HMSC072F02 | reverse complement strand
TGGAATAATGAATTTACGAATTATTATAATAACGGTCGTTATTGGAATGGCGCTTATGTATGGTCAGTGTATGACGAAAAAAGAAAGCGATTCACTGTTTTTGATGCTATATTGGTATTGGATTGAATTACTTCATAATAGTGAGATAGCGAGAATCTATATCTTTAAAATCATCATGTAATGAAACGAGAGGTAGTAAAAATCGGAGGAGGACAAAATGAAACTTTTGAAGGAGGTAACAGATCGATTATACAAGAAGTATATTCTAGATTTAGATTATGTTATTTTATCTGTATCAGATTATCAAGGATTAGATAGCCATCAAGAAGCTGCAATCATATTACTGAAATATGTAAATAATGAATGGTATAAAGGCGTTAGAGGGACAAAACCTATACGTAAACCTATGCCGTTTGTAGAGTTCATATTCCAAAAATGGTTACAGCAAAAAATGAAAGGTAAACCATCGGGTATGACTTTTCGTGAATATTTTCGTGAGCGTCGGAGTTTAAAAAGAACTGTAGATAACTATTGGCGAACGGAGAAGCCGATAAAAACGAGATTAGTACATACTGACTGGACATCTTTTGATCATGTGGCTGGTTACCCAATTTATTTGAATAAAGGGCGAATGATTCCATCTCCCATCGATTTTGAAGAAATGCTTCAGCCAGAAAGTCTTTATGAAGAGTTTTTTTTTTGAAACATCTTATGGACTTTATGTAACAAAAGAAGAATATTTAGTGCTGAATAATTATTTGTTTCCTAATAAAAAAAACTTAATAGCCTATAGCTGGAATGACAGTTGGTCTAGTTATTTCACACCTGGGAGAGGATGGCGTGGAGCGCATATGTGGACGATTTATGACTCGTTAGAAAAGAGGATGGTTGTCATTGGTGCTTCAACGACGGATTAGTTTATATTTGTAAGAGTTAGCTAATATTACTGAATATAAAATGTATCAAAATAAAAAACCCGCAACGCGGGTTTTTTGTAGTTGCCTTTCTAAATCTGGAAAAGTGGTTAAAATATAGTATCTTCGATTTTTTCGAACGATAGTCTCAGTTTTTTGAATAATCACTCTAGCGGAGACAATATGATTATGACGATTGAATATATACCTCCGTTCATTCGTATTCGCTTACACATTTAATTATTCTTGAAAAAACGAAAGAGTACAAGGCGTAATAGAAAAAATCGATTTAAAAAATGTTTTTTATATTATTGGTGTTTCCTTCGTGTATTCTCATGGAAGACAGTAGTTATGTCAAATAATCGTTTGTTTTGGACGCATAATCGTTTACGTAACTGATAAAGAAAAAGAAGGGAGAAATTTATTCGTTTTAATATTAACATTATTTAATGTTTGCTTTTTTAGTATGTAAAAATAACTTTATTTAGAAAAAAGAGGTTGTGACTGAAGTGGTCAGCTTCAAGAAATAAGAAGGAATTTACGAAAATTGCTTCTCAAATTTTTGTGAAATTTCGGCTTATTTTTCGAAGAAGCTACTTCTGGAACACCGTGAATCAGAGGTTGTGAAAAAGTCGCTTAGTTTCGAGTAGTAAGAAAAATTTTGTGAAAATGGCTTTCCACATTTTTGCATAAATTTGGCTTAATACCGAGAAACTGGCTTTTGAACACCGTTTATTCGGAAAAAAAGGTCTGTGACAAGACTTTTGTCACAGACCTTTTGCTTTTTATTGATCCTGCGATTACTCGTCGCAATTTTTGTGAGAGCTTTTTCGCAAACTCTTTCTTAAAAAGTGTTCAAGAGACAACCTCTTTTATCAATCCAATACTTCTTCTTTCTTAGCGAAACTCCAAATCAGGCCGATAACGAAACCGATAACTGCTGGCACGATCCATCCCATCCCCAATTTGAAAAACGGCAAGTAGCTTTCCGAAACATGTAAAAGATTTTGAACGATAGGGGTTTGCTTGATAGATTCTGGGCAGGCATTCAACCCATCAAAAATCGAAGCAATCAATGTAAAATAGGTAGTCATCCGATAAACAGCTGTACGCTGCTTAAACAAAGGACCAACCAACACTAACAGAATCAATGTCATTGCTAATGGATAGATGAACATCAAAACAGGCAACGAAAATTGAATGATATTCGTCAAGCCTACATTTGCCGCTAAACAGGGAAGGATACTGGCAAGTGCAACAAAAAAGGCGTAATTTCTTTGCGGGAACAAATCCGTGAATGTTTCTGCAAAAGCTGTAATCAAACCAATACCAGTCTTCAAACAAGCTAATATAACGATGAATGCTAATAAGATACTTCCATAAGTGCCTAAATAATGATCAGCAATCTGAGCCAGCGTGATTCCGCCATTTTCACTTAGAGCAAAGCTACCTAAGCTCATAGCACCTAAATAAGCGAGCAAAGTATAAATGATTCCCATCAATATAATGCTGATCGCACCAGATTTGATCGTGTCTTTAGCGATTTCAGCAGGTTTTGTTACACCCATGTTTTGAATCGTCGTAACGATGATGATCCCAAATGCTAAAGCAGCAAGCGCATCTAATGTGTTATATCCTTGAGTAAATCCTGTGAAAAAAGCATGGTCTTGGTAATTTGGCTGAATAGGCGCTTGATTGACAGAGCCTAATGGATTCAAAAAAGCAAGGAGAAGCAATGCCCCTAATAAAACCAAAAATGCAGGATTCAGGAATTTTCCAACATAATCTAATATCTTTGTCGGTTTTCTTGAAAACCACCAAGCCAGCACAAAAAATACAATACTGAAAATTGCTAGATATAGCGTCTGTCTGCTAGGATCGATAAATGGTGCTAAACCAATCTCGAAAGATGTGGTCGCAAGGCGAGGTAAAGCAAAAAACGGTCCGATAACTAAGTAAAGCAAGATGGTAAAAACCATCGCATATGTTTGATTTATCCGTTTTGCTAATTCATATACACCTGAGCTTTTCGATACACCAATGGCAATCACCCCTAAGAAGGGAAGTCCGATACCGGTAACCAAGAAACCTAGATTCGCCCAAAAGGTAGCAGCGCCTGCTTCTTGACCCAAATGAACGGGAAAGATAAGATTTCCAGCACCAAAAAATAGACCGAAAAGCATGGAGCCTATAAAAAGATAGTCTTTAACTGATAATTTTTTTGTCATACATAACTCCTTTACGGTTTTTTTAAAAGTAACAAAATTTCGAAAAATATGCAACAATTTTCAGAAAATTTCCTATATAAAACGATGGTTATTTAATAACGTAAGTGATAAAATAAAAGCGCTGAATCATCTGAGGAGGAATCATCGTGACAAAGTCGAGATTAGAAGCATTTACTGATGGAGTAGTGGCCATCGTTTTGACAGTTCTTGTATTAGACATCAAGATTCCTGATCCATCTGGTTTTCATTCTTTGTGGGTCATCCGAAATACATTATTAGCTTATGCAATCAGTTTTATATTTGTTGCGGTAATTTGGGTGAACCATCATCGTATATTCCAGATGGCAGAACGCATCAATTACCGAGTGGTCTGGTCGAATATCTTTTGGCTCTTCTGGCTGACCTTATGTCCTTCCGTTACTAGTTGGGTCGGGCGTAACCCTGAAGCTTTTTGGCCTGAGATGGCTTATGTCTTAGTATACACGATGTGGAGTTTTTCTTTTGGTATATTGATGAGGCAAATCATGAAAGCAAATAAACCAGATTCCCATGTTGTGAGAGTTTTGTCAAAGGACCATCGAAGTTTTATCTCCATGTTTATTAACTTATGCTTGATTATCGGTATCTTTTTTGTACCGATGATTGGGTTATTCGGACGTTTTTTCGTATCTGGTATTTGGATTTTTTCTTATAAAAAAGCAGATGCCTATTATCAGCGGTTGTTTCCGGGGAAATAAAAAGACTGTGACAAAAATCTTGTCACAGCCCTTTTTCCGAATAAACGGTGTTCTCCTACCAACTCCTCGGTCACAAGTCACAATATTCAATAAACATGAGAAGCTGTTTTTTGAAATTGCTCCTTGTGTCTCAGAGTGAAATGGCAGGCTCACGACCTCTTTCTTAAACGGTGTTTAAAAGCCAGTTTCTCGGTACTAAGCCAAATCTATGCAAAAATGTGGAAAGCCATTTTCACAAAATTTTTCTTACTACTCGAAACTAAGCGTCTTTTTCACAACCTCTGGTTCACGGTGTTCTAGAAGTAGCTTCTTTGAAATAAGCTGAAATTTCACAAAAATTTAAGAAGCAATTTTCGTAAATTCCTTCTTATTTCTTGAAGCTGACCACTTCTGTCACAACCTCTTTCTTACTTCTTACGTTCATATTTCATATGATAGATTAGTAATAGAAGCAAGAACCACACAGGTGTCAGTAATAAAGCGATTCTCGTATCTTTTCCTAGGAACAAGACGACACACACAAAGGCCATATAAAGAAAGACCAAATAATTACTCAATGGATACAGCGGCATTTTAAATGAATGTGCTTTTTTGCCGATGATACTTTTACGATATTTCATATGCGTGTAGACAAACATACTCCAAATAAACAAGAAACAAGTAGTGGCAATACTGCTTACAAGTGTGAATACTTCACTAGGCATCACGTAATTCAAGATAACCGAAATGAAAATGACGATCGTAGAAAATGTCAAAGCATTCCCTGGAACATGATGTGTTGTTAACTTTTTGAATTTTTTAGGAGCACTTCCTTCTTGTGCTAAAGAACGAAGCATACGTCCTGTACTGTATATGGCGCTGTTGCAGGCAGAAGCTGCTGCACTTAATACGACTAGATTGATCAAGGATGCAGCAATCGTGATCCCAATTTCCGAAAATACCTCTACAAATGGACTATTATCTGGATTCAAACTATTCCATGGATAGATGGCCATAATGACAAAAAGAGAACCTAAGTAAAATAAGATGATCCTGATAGGAATATTATTGATAGCTTCCGGCAATACTTTTTCAGGATTTTCTGTTTCCCCAGCGACTAGTCCAACTAATTCGATCCCAGCAAAAGCAAAGGTCACCATTTGGAAAGCCAAGATGAATCCTTTGGCACCAGTCGGAAAGAATCCGCCATGAGACCATAGATTCGTGATGCTGGCTGTGCCAATATCTGTCGTATAGTGGGTAAGGATCATATAAGCACCTACGAGGATAAAGGCAATGATCGCTACAACCTTGATCAAGGCAAACCAAAACTCTAACTCACCAAACAACGAGACAGCCACCATATTTAAGCAAAGAAGAAGACCTAATGCAATCAGTTCAGGAAGCCACTGAGGAACACCAGGCGCCCAGTAGCGAACATACATCCCGATGGCTGTTAAATCTGCCATTGCAATCGATACCCAGCAGAACCAATACGTCCAACCAGTAATGAAAGCCGCTTTTTTACCAAGATATTCTGCAACAAAATCCAGAAAAGAATGGTTATTAGTGTTTGATAACAGAAGTTCGCCTAACGCACGCATAATGAAAAAACAGATGCATCCAGTGATGAGATAGGCGAGCAATATCGAAGGGCCAGCTAGCTGGATAGACTTTCCGGAACCTAAAAACAGCCCCGTTCCAATCGCTCCGCCAATAGAAATCAGTTGGACATGTCTATTTTTCAGTCCACGCTGCAGTTCTTGCTCTTCATTCATTTTTAAATCATCCTAACTAAAAAAGTTTATATTACTTCCATATTAAGAGAGTTTTCTGAAAAACACAACTAAGATTCCAAAAATTTCAGAAATTTACCTTTTACGAGTAGGCGCAAAAAAAGAACTGCGGTAAACACCGCAGCTCTCTGTCCCAATCAGCGATTGATCCTAAGCATTTAAAATACGTGAAAGGAACTCTTTTGTACGTTCTTCTTTCGGATGGACGAAGATATCTTCTGGTGTACCTTCTTCTGCAATCACACCTTTATCCATAAAAATGACACGGTCAGATACATCTTTTGCAAATTCCATCTCATGCGTCACGATAAGCATCGTCAAGCCAGTATGTGCTAAGTCTTTGATCGTATTAAGCACTTCGCCAACCATTTCAGGGTCTAACGCCGAAGTAGGTTCATCGAATAACAATACATCTGGATTCATCGATAATGCCCGAGCAATTGCGACACGCTGCTTCTGCCCACCAGACAATTGTGCTGGTTTAGCTTCGACATAACGATCCATACCAACTTTTTCCAGATTTTCGATTGCTACTTTTTTGGCAGTTTCTTTATCTCGTTTCAGGACAGTTGTTTGTCCAGACATACAGTTTTCCAAGACGTTCATATTATTGAAGAGATTGAAGGATTGGAAAACCATACCTAGATTCGTTCGATATTTAGGTAAATTATATTTAGGAGCTAATACATTTTCTCCATTATAAATGATCTCGCCGCCTGTTGGTTTTTCTAGTAAATTGATACAGCGCAAGAAAGTAGATTTACCAGAACCAGAAGAACCGATGATCGTCACAACTTCACCTTTGTTGACTGTCACGCTGATATCTTTCAATACTTCATTTTCACCGAAGCTTTTTCTTAGATGGTTGATTTCAATAATTTTTTCACTCATGATTCTTCCTCCTTATTCCTGCAAATTTGAATTGTCGATTTCTTCAAGCTTTGTGTAAGCAGAAGGTCCATCGATTTTCTTTTCTACCGCACGCAGGATTCTGGTGATCGTAAAGGTCATGACTAAGTAGATGATCCCGACGATCGTAAATGTTTGGAAGAATTGGAAATTCGCACCGGAAGCAGAGTTCCCTTGGAAGAACAAATCAGCTACGCCGATTACACTTAAAACGGCTGTATCTTTGATATTGATAACAAATTCATTCCCCGTTGCCGGCAAGATATTCCGTAAAACTTGTGGAATAACAACTTTTCTCATCGTTTGGCCATGGGTCATACCAATGGCTTGCGCAGCTTCGAACTGTCCTTCATCTACTGCAAAAATCCCCCCGCGGACGATCTCTGTCATGTAAGCTCCAGTATTGAGAGAGACGATAAACAAAGCGGCAATCGTTCGATTCAACGAAATACCAAAAGCGAGTGCCAGACCGTAGAAGATGACCATTGCTTGTACCATCATCGGTGTTCCGCGGAATATTTCGACATAGATAGAAAGAAGTGCATTTCCGATTTTTTGGAAGAAGCGAGTCAGTGCATTTCCTGATTCAGGTACCGAACGGAAGACACCAATCAGTAATCCAAGTGTGGTACCGACAACTGTCCCGATCAATGCGATGAACAAGGTAAGTCCAGCACCTCGTAAGAACATATTGCCGTATTGTTTCCAAATCGTAGTGAAGTCAGAAATGATGCCGGGTTTTTCTTCACTATCAGTTGCAGCAGGCTGATCTTTGACTGCTTGGTCCATGATTTTTGTTCGTTCATCGTTAGAGATGCCAGAAAGAATCTGGTTTACTTTTTGGATATCCGGGTCGCCTTTACGCATACCAACAGAAATCTGAACATCTTCCGGGTTTGTCTGGAAGCCATCTGCACCGCTGAATTCGAGCATTTCCAAGTCTTTGTTCACACTAGTTGCCGTTACACCTTCCGGACGTTCGCTGACATAACCATCAATCATTCCAGAAGCTAACGCTGTTCTCATAGCTGAGAAATTATCCATTGCTTGTTGTTTCTGCACATCCGGTATCTGATCGATCACAGTATAATGGAAGGTATTTAACTGAGCAGTGATCTTTGCTCCAGAAAGATCTGCTAAACTTTTTGCCTTTGCGTATTTGCCATCTTTCTGGACTACTACTACTAATTGTGATTCATAATATGGATCGGTAAAATCAATTTCTTTTCGTCGTTCAGCAGTAGGGCTCATTCCGGCGATGATCGCATCGATCTTGCCTGATTGAAGGGCAGGAGCCAGACCATCCCATTTTGTTTGGACGATGACTAATTTTTTCCCTAAACCATCTGCTACTTTTTTAGCGATTTGAACATCATAACCGCCGGCGTAACTATTTTGGCCTTGGATTGGCAAGGCGTTATTCTCATCTGTTTGTTGAGACCAGTTGAAGGGTGCATACCCAGCCTCCATACCTACGCGAAACTCATCGCTCGGTGTTTTTTCATCTGCATTTGCCAGAGATCCCACACTGAATAGTGAGAAGACAAAAGCAAATAGTACGGCAACTGAAACCATATTTTTTTTCATTTTTTTCTCCCTTTCTGATTATATGATACACGAGCGGTCTAGATGAAATGCGGTAAAGCTTTATCTGAAAAAATAAAAAGCGACCGATTTATAGATATAAAAAGGCCGCTAAAATTCCATAAGGTGATAAACCTCTCACAAAACATAGCGCAACTTAGCATCACTGCTAAGACAGTCCGCAAGCTCTTAACTTGCGTCCCAACATACACTTCAAGCAAAAAAGTGTACATTTCGGCGATCCTCCCTATTCCTGCTTCTCCATGTTTGCTTCACTCCACAGGGTTAATGATTCTCGCGACCTCTACCTCATTGATTGAGGCATCTCGTATTCAGTTATTTATACAAAAAAAGTTTACGATACTCGAGAGGCTTTGTCAATCTATAACTGCTGTTTTTTGAAAAAATACTGATAAATATAGAAAACTTTACTTTTACCGAAAAAACAATCACAATGTGAATCATCTATCCATTGCAAACGATAGTATAATTATACACAAAAATGTATGTAACACAATAAAAAAAGAACTGAAACAGAAAATTTCCTGCATCCAGTTCCACCTCGATTATTTAAGCAGCCGCTTTCTTTGGCTCGCGTCCTAGGATCGCTTGCAAAAGAACAACGACACCGTAAATGGCTAATATTAGATAAATCAAACTTGAGTATTGGGTGATTCCCCAGCCCCATGTTCGATAAACGGCTAATGTAATGGCTAAAACAATGGCGGCAATCACGTTGAATAAAGCAAAAGCCCAAAGATTTCCGTTTTCTTTGCGTACAAGGTAAAAAACAGAGAAATAAACACTTAACGCTAACCAGGCGATGCAAGCCAGAATAACGCCCCAGTAAATAAAGAATGGTAACATATCGATTCACCTCACTTTTATACAGCAGTATTGTAACACGTTTTCATTCTTTTGTCAGTGAGGATTGTGATAAATTGTTCAAATGTACCTCACACTTTTTTATTCCTATTTTTCACACTTTTCAACAATAAATTTGTTGGAGTATGGGCTATAATGGAAAGTGAGGTGACAAAACATGAAACAAGGAACAGTAGACGAAGCAGCAAAAGAGATATTGACTCATCAGAAAATCACGTTTTTGACCGGTGCTGGGGTATCCACACCTTCTGGAGTGCCAGATTATCGATCACTGACAGGAATCTACCACGGAATGGAACAGCCGGAATACTTGCTGAGTCATCAAGCAATGGTAAATGAACCAGATAAATTCTATCAATTTGTCAAAAAGATTTATCATCCTGAAGCAAAACCAAATATTATTCATTTAGAAATGGCACGTCTAGCGAAAGAAAAAAATGTCTGGGTCGTTTCGCAAAATATCGATGGGTTGCACGCAAAAGCTAAAAGCCCGCAACTCGTCAATTTTCATGGAAGTTTGTATCAATGTCATTGTCGAAAATGTAAGCAAACAGTAGACTGGAAAGAATATCTTCACAGCGACAAACATCAAGCATGCGGCGGACAAATACGCCCAAACATCATGTTATATGGTGAAGGATTCCAAGATGAAGTCATTGAGCAGGCGGCTTACGCCGTCAGCCAAGCAGAGCTGGTCGTCATTGTTGGAACGAGTTTTCAAGTTCATCCATTTTGTGATCTGGTACAATTTCGCCAACCGTCAGCCAAAATTTTAGTAATCAATCAAACGCCTGTTTATTTAGCGGAACCTTATACGTTTATTCAGGAAGACGGAGCGGTTGTTTTCAAAAAAATACAAGAATTAGGAGTAGACTATGACTGAATTCAAAACAGAAAAAGAAAAAATGATTGCAGGCGAGCTTTATTTTGCCAATGATCCTGAGCTGGTTGCCGACCGTATGTTTGCAAGAAGTCAAAGCCAAATCATCAACCAAGCCGAATCAGCGGAACTGCGATCCCAATTGTTGAAAGAGACATTTGGTCGTACAGGAAAAAAAATCTATATGGAGCCAGTTATCAATTTTGATTACGGATATAATATATTTGTCGGTGAGAATTTTTATGCAAATTTCAACTGTACATTTTTAGATGTCAGCACAATCGAAATCGGTGATAACTGCATGTTCGCTCCCAATGTCCAGCTGTATACGGCAACACATCCATTACATCCAGTGAAACGTAACAGTGGTTTGGAGTACGCAAAACCCATAAAAATCGGTGATAATGTTTGGTTAGGCGGAGGCGTTATCGTCACGCCGGGTGTCACGCTAGGAAACAATGTAGTGGTCGGCGCAGGTTCGGTTGTGACCAAATCTTTCCCCGACAATGTAGTGATTGCAGGAAATCCTGCTCGTATCATCAAGACAGTAGAGGAAGAACCGTTAGAAGAGTCTCTTGAAACATTACGTCAAAAGATCGATACGATCGATCGAGAATTAGTTGCTTTATTAGAAAAAAGAATGGATACAGTAACTAAAATAGGACAAGTAAAAAAAGAAGGAAACCAAGCAGTTTATGATGAAAAAAGAGAGCAGCAAGTATTGGATAAAGTTGCTAAACTGCTGAAAAATAAGGGATACAAGGAAACAATAACAGACACATATGTTGATTTGATGAAACACTCGCGCGAATACCAAAACAAAATGAAGGAGGAATAAGTGTGATCGAAGGAGAGGCACGGCGAAAACAAATCATGCAAACCTTGGCAAATACAGAAAAACCAGTGAGTGCTAGCAAGTTTGCGAAAACTTTTGGAGTCAGCCGTCAGATTATTGTCGGTGATGTTGCTTTACTACGAGCGGCAGGTAAAAGTATTGTGGCAACAGCAAGAGGTTATATCCTTGAAACAGAAGAAACCAATACTGGACATATCAGTAAAATCGCGGTCCAGCATGGAAAAAATCAAACAGAAGAAGAGTTGAGACTCATCGTTGAAAATGGCGGTGAAATCATTGATGTGATCGTAGAACATCCGCTTTACGGTGAATTAACAGGCACGTTGCACATTAAAACGCCACAAGACATCGATTCATTTATGAGACGTTATCAAAAAAGCAATGCTTCTTTATTATCCGAACTCACAGGAGGAATCCATCTGCATACGATCCGCTACCCAGAAAAGCATATGCTGAAAACAATCAAGCAAGAACTAGCTGAAGCAGGTATCTTATACGAAGGATAACAAGCTCCATAAAAAAATAACACCGAAGAACTGGCGGAATTTAAACGCCAGTTTTTTTATTTTCAAGAAAAAGCAGTTCTTTTTGTTTAAGTAAACTGTTCTATACTTTTTAACAAGTCAGAAAAAAGGAGATGTTCAAGATGGACACTGATAAACAGAAAGAACAAAAAATCAGCTTATATATTGACAAAGGATTGGAATTTGATCAGTACAAAGAAAAACATTACACTAATTATTTAACTGCTATAACAGATACTGTGTTTAAGCATGCACCACAGATTTCTGATAAGAACATTCAACAGCAATTCTTTGAAAACTTTACGGCATATCTTTCCCCTGAAACAAAAGAATGGGCTTTATGGGAGGATTTCCAAAAGGTTAGCAGAAAGTTTGAAGAACTTAAATTAGAGAATATCTGTAAAAATCTGAATATAACTTTTGATAGTGAATCAATCGATTCTGAAAAAAAAAATTCGATGATTATTTGTACAACTTGAGAGGACAAATAGCCGTGGAAGTAGCAAAAACAAGCCCAGTGGTTGAGTTGAACCTTTACTATGATCCAGAATTTTTACATGCAATGGATGCAGCTGATGGTGGTGTGGATGCTACTGAATTAATAATGATAGTAGAAGATTGGCAAGAAAGTGTGTACGAGATGGAATGTAACATTGCTAATGGAGTGGAAGGAAGCTACTCTAGTCAAGTACTCCGATATGTATATCACAACAATGAAGGATTAGAGGGGAAGATTTATTTATATAACGAGCAAAAAGAGTTCGTTGAAAAGATGCCTTGGGAAAGAGACGAAGATCTTGCTACGGTGTGGCAAGAGGAATGTCAAACAACGTGTCTTACACTAGCTCCAACTCAAGTAGCTAAGAAGGAACCCACCCAACAACTAAAAGACCTATCCAATGAGCAAAAGCATTCAGTGATCACTCGGCAACAAGAGGCTTCTGATACAAAGGCAGAACGTGAGACTCCGCTGGAAAACATCAATTTTGCTACATCAGAACAGACAAAGCCTTTCTCGAAAGAAAGAGATGAAAGCATAGACAAGAAAGATGATAAAAAGATGTATATGGATAGGAACCCTGAATTATGGAAAATATCTGTCAACGACTTTGGCATGGACCTAAGACCAGTGGGACAGTCGACTCAGTCAAAAGGGTTACATCCAAACAAGTCAGCGCAACTAACTGATTTAGCTTCTCGCCATCACCAAAAGCCGCTGTCAGATTTCATAACAGCAGCTAATGTACAACATAAAGCGGATGATCAATTAAACAATCGGCAACCAAATAGTCCAACAAAACAAAACGTGCGTATGAATACACGAACAGAAAAACCGTTGGTAAAAGTAGATTCTTGGGAAAACAGAGAGGGATTGAAGCAAGAGACCGATAAAAATCAAGGGAAGAAGCGAGTGGGACAGTTAATAAAGTCATGGGAAAATCGGCAAGACAGTAACTCAGGACAGGTTCTAGACAATCGCACCCAAACAACGGGCATAGCAACACTAAATTCAAGAAAACAGAGGTTAAACCAACTCCAAGAAGGCGCAACGAAACATAAAAGCTATCTTTTAGGAGATAAAAAACATATAATCCCCAATAAAAATTTATCTCTATCCAAGACACAGCCGTATGCTGAATTTTGATTTTAGTAATTTTGATTTCAGTCAGTGACAAAACATAAAAAGGGAAGTGACGATTTTCTGTCACTTCCCTTTTATAAAGCTTTCTTATGCCATAGAATCGAAGGATCAATCCAAGTCTCTACTCGATCACCAATACGCCTTCTTTTAATGCAAATGGATTTTGATCGTTGATGTGGTCATAGAACATCACACCGTTGATATGGTCGATTTCATGTTGAACGACGATCGATTCATAATTCTTCAAACGAATCTTGTGTTTTTCACCATTCATATCATAATAAGACACAGTGATTTTGGCATGGCGAACGACATATCCTGGTACTTCTCGGTCAACAGATAAACAGCCTTCACCTTCCCCTAAACAAGCATCTTGAACAGAATGGCTCAAAATTTTAGGATTATACATAACAGTACTTAGAGAAGGTTCATCTACCTCTGGGTCTGCACTTGGTACGTGAACAGCAATGATTCTTTTAGAAATATCTAATTGAGGTGCAGCTAAGCCAACACCGCCTCGTAAGTGCAATTCTTCAGCTTTGATTGGATCTTGGCTGTTTTTTAAGAACTCAAGCATCTCTTTTCCTAAAGAGATATCTTCTTCGCTTAATGGAAGAGAAACTTCTTCTGCTACTTCGCGTAAGGTCGGATTTCCTTCACGAATGATATCATCCATTGTAATCATGGAATATGTACCCCTTTCTTAAAAGACTATATTCAAGTCTATTTTCGCATTATAGTTTACCACAAAAATGGAAAAGTAGTAGTAAGATTGTTTGAAAACTACTTTTTCTTAATGATTAACCACTTGATTTCCAGCCCGGTTTCAGGTAAAGTATAGCTGTGTGCTCTAGGCGCACGGCCTGCCACTTGGTTAAGCGAATCACCAACGTTTTACTCAGTCGCAGGGGAATAATCGAAAGAGGTGAAAGAAATGGCAATTTCAAAAGAACGCAAGAATGAAATCATCAACGAATATGCTCGCCATGAAGGGGATACTGGTTCTCCAGAAGTACAAATCGCTGTATTAACTGAAGAAATCAACCACTTGAATGAACATGCACGCGTGCACAAAAAAGACCATCATTCATACCGCGGCCTAATGAAAAAAGTTGGTCACCGTCGTAACTTGTTAGCTTACTTACGTAAAACTGACGTTCAACGTTACCGCGAATTGATCAAACGTTTAGGCTTGCGTCGTTAATTTTAGTCAAAAAGAGTGGGATTCACATGAATCTCACTTTTTTTACTCGTATATCAATTAAGCAAAATTCCGTGATCAAGCTAGATGGACTCCTACTAACCAAATGAAAGCTGCTCAAAAAACGGCTTTCAGCAGTTTTCATTTGTTTAGTAGCGTCTTGCTTTCACGAGAAGGAAAAGGAGAAGTTATGTCAGAAAAACAAGTATTCAAAACGACATGGGGCGGCCGTCCCTTACAAATCGAAGTCGGTCAGCTAGCAAAACAAGCAAACGGAGCCGTTTTAGTCCGTTATGGAGATACAGTGGTCTTAAGTGCAGCTGTGGCCTCTAAAGAAGCAAAAGATACAGACTTTTTCCCATTAACGATCAATTATGAAGAAAAAATGTATGCAGCAGGGAAAATCCCTGGAGGTTTCATCAAACGAGAAGGTCGTCCAAGTACGGAAGCAACATTGACTGCCCGTTTGATCGACCGTCCGATTCGCCCGATGTTTGCGGAAGGCTTCCGTAATGAAGTCCAAGTAACGAACATCGTGATGAGTGTAGAAACTGACTGTTCACCAGCTATGGCAGCGATGTTAGGTTCTTCTTTAGCATTATCGATCTCAGATATCCCATTTGATGGTCCGATTGCAGGTGTAGAAGTTGGTCGTGTAAATGGTGAGTATGTCTTGAATCCAACGGTAGAGCAAGCAGAACAAACAGATATCGAATTGACTGTTGCTGGTACGAAACAAGCGATCAACATGGTTGAAAGTGGCGCGAAAGAAGTTTCAGAAGAAGACATGCTTGGTGCATTGCTGTTTGGTTTTGACGCTATCAAAGAATTAGTTGCTTTCCAAGAAGAAATCGTTCAAGCAGTAGGAAAAGAAAAAATGGAAGTCACTTTACTGCAAGTTGATGAAGTATTGAAAAAAGAAATCTTTGATGCTTCTTACGCTACAATGAAAGCAGCAGTAATGACCGAAGAAAAACTTGCTCGCGAAGAGAACATTGAGCAAGTGAAACTCGATATTCGTGAAGCTTACGCTGAGAAATTTGCAGGTCACGAAGATGAAGATCACTTATTGAAAGAAGTCAAACAAATCACGGAAGATTTGGAAAAAGATGTCGTACGTGAATTGATTACCATCGATAAAATCCGTCCTGACGGGCGTAAATTGGATGAAATCCGTCCATTGTCATCAGAAGTCAGCTTATTGCCACGTGTACATGGTTCAGGATTGTTCACACGAGGACAAACACAAGCTTTATCTGCTTGTACACTCGCACCTTTAGGAGAGCACCAAATCATTGACGGTTTAGGGGTTGAAGTCAGCAAACGATTCATCCACCACTACAATTTCCCTCAATTTTCTGTTGGTTCTACAGGACGTGCAGGATCTCCAGGTCGTCGGGAAATCGGACATGGCGCATTAGGAGAACGTGCATTGGCACAAGTAATCCCTTCAGAAGAAGAATTTCCTTATACGATCCGCTTGGTAGCAGAAGTATTGGAATCAAATGGTTCTTCTTCCCAAGCAAGTATCTGTGCTGGCACGTTAGCATTGATGGATGCAGGAGTACCAATCAAAGCGCCTGTTGCCGGTATTGCGATGGGACTTGTTTCTGATGGTGAGAACTATACGATCTTAACAGATATCCAAGGGTTGGAAGATCATCTTGGCGATATGGACTTTAAGGTTGCCGGTACAAAAGATGGGATCACTGCTTTGCAGATGGATATCAAGATCCAAGGAATCACAGAACAAATCCTAACTGAAGCATTGACTCAAGCAAAACAAGCACGTATGGAAATCTTAGAAGAATTGACTTCAACGATTGCTGCTCCACGTGAAGAATTAAGCCAATATGCACCAAAAATCGAAATGATCCAGATTGAACCTGCTAAAATCAAAGACGTCATCGGTAAAGGCGGAGACACGATCAATGGAATCATCGATGAAACGGGTGTAAAAATCGATATCGATCAAGATGGAAAAGTAAGTATTGCTTCTGCTGATGCAGAAATGATCAAAAAAGCCATCAAGATCATCGAAGATCTGACAAAAGAAGTCAAAGTCGGTGAAGTTTATCTAGGGAAAGTTGTCCGTATCGAAAAATTCGGTGCATTCGTCAACTTGATCAAAGGAAAAGATGGACTTGTCCATATTTCTCAATTGGCAAACGATCGTGTCAATAAAGTCGAAGATGTTGTTAAACTAGGTGATGAGATCCTTGTGAAAGTAACTGAAATCGATAAACAAGGACGCGTAAATCTGTCAAGAAAAGCAATGTTGAATGAAGATGATTCAACGAAAAACGAAGCAAAATAATTTTAATTCTTATGAATATTGTGTCTTGTGATCAAGAAATTGGCAGGAGAACAACAATTATTCGAAAAAAGGGGACTGTGACAGTTTTTTGTCACAGTCCTTTTTTTGCGAATAAACGGTGTTCAAAAGCTTGCATCTGCGGTAATCAGTCCAGCCAAGTTAAAAACATTAGGAGCTGTTTTTACTTGGCTGTTCTTATTACTTGATGCAGAACAGCTTTTTTACAACCTCTCCAATAAACGGTGTTCAATCAGCTGTCCCTCGATATTAGCTCAAAAAACGGCAAAATATGAGGAACTATTTTTCCGTTTGTTTCTCTAATACTCAGGTCAAACCGCTGATTTCACAACCTCTGATTCACGGTGTTCCAGAAGCAGCTTCTACGGAAATAAGCTGAACACTTTTGTCACAACTTCTTTTTTTCTGGAGTTTCTTGGTGCATATTTTTGGAGTCCTTCTAAATAAAGCGTAAAATAAAAGTGAGATAAAGGGACGAAGGAGGGGAAGGCTATGCTGAACTTTTTATGGTCGTTGTTTATCGGCGGTGTGTTAGGTTTGATAGCTGGTGCCATTTTGGGAAAGGAAGTCCCAGGTGGTGTATCTGGAAATATCATTATCGGCTTTTTAGGCAGCTGGCTTGGCGAATTTTTACTAGGACCGCTTGGACCGGAACTTGGCGGTTTTTATTTGATCCCAGCATTATTGGGTGCAATTTTTTGCCTTGCTCTTTATTCATTTGTGGCAAGACGCATCAGGGAACGACCAAAGAAAGAATAATTTTATTCAAATAAGTTGACACTTCAGTGTGTTACTTGGATAATTAGAAGCAATTTAGGAAAGCGGGTGTCATGGATAAGAAGATCGTCTATCATTCAAGCTTACCTAAAGGACATCCATATAACAAGAAATGAGGGAAAAACGTGGCAACAACGCACAATACCAAAAAGATATCAATGGCTGGCCTGCTTGTAGCGATGGGAGTCGTCTACGGAGACATCGGGACAAGTCCGCTTTACGTGATGAAATCGATTGTTGAAGATAATGGCGGATTGACAGGAATCAATCCTGATTTTGTTATCGGATCAGTCTCATTGATTTTTTGGACATTGACTCTACTAACAACGATCAAATATGTCGTGATTGCATTGAATGCAGATAACCATGGGGAAGGTGGAATTTTCTCACTCTACACACTTGTCCGAAAAGGTGGGAAATATTTGATCATTCCTGCAATGATCGGAGGAGCTGCCTTATTAGCAGATGGGGTATTGACCCCTGCTGTGACAGTAACGACTGCGATTGAAGGATTGCGGGGAATTCCGCAGTTTTTTGACCGGTTCGGTAATAACCAGAACGTGATCGTCATTATCACTTTAGTTATTATTTTTGTCTTATTCATGGTCCAACGCTTTGGGACAGATATTGTCGGAAAAGCATTCGGACCAATCATGTTCGCTTGGTTTACTTTTTTAGGAGTAATGGGGTTGCTGAATTTTAGCCAGGATTGGACAGTTATCCGTGCATTGAACCCTTATTACGCAATCCAGCTGCTTTTTAGTGCAGATAACAAACTAGGCTTGTTCATTCTTGGAAATATTTTCTTGGCTACGACAGGTGCAGAGGCGCTTTATTCCGATCTTGGACATGTCGGCAAACGAAATATTCGTTTGAGCTGGCCTTACGTCAAAATTTGTTTGGTTATCAATTATTTTGGGCAGGCTGCATGGTTATTGAATATTTATCAAAACCCTGAAGCACAGCAAATCAAGAACCTGAATCCATTCTTCCAAATGATGCCTCAAAGTTGGATCGTGATTGGCGTTGCTTTTGCAACAGTTGCTGCGGTGATTGCTTCGCAAGCATTGATTACAGGCTCGTTTACGCTGGTTTCGGAAGCCATCAAGTTGAAACTGCTGCCTCGATTAAAGATCATGTATCCTGGAAACAGTATCGGGCAAATGTATATCCCAGCAGTCAATCTGATTCTATGGATCGCCTGTTCTCTAGTGGTTGTCACATTCCGAACTTCCCATCATATGGAAGCTGCTTATGGTCTGTCAATCACGGTGACCATGTTGATGACGACGGCACTGCTTTACTTTTATCTTATCCAAAATGGGCATTCTCGTTGGTTTGCATATTTAGTTACCTTTTTCTTTGGTGCAATAGAAGTTGTTTTCTTTATCTCAAGTGTCGTCAAATTCTTCCGTGGCGGTTTTGTAGCCGTTCTGATTGGTTTGATCATCTTAGTTGTGATGTTCATTTGGGAACAAGGAAACATCATCCGCGAATCGTCAACTGAGGATGTGTCTTTGAGAGATTATATCCCTCAGCTTAAAGAATTACGTGATGATACTTCTTTACCAATCTATCAGACGAATGTAGTCTTCTTAGTGCCTGATATGGCTGAAGACAAAGTGGGACGACAGTTCATCTATTCGATTTTAGATAAGCGACCTAAAAGAGCACGAGTTTATTGGTTTGTTCATGTGGAAGTGACGGATGAGCCATATACGAAAGAATATCAAGTAGATATGATGGGCACCGACTTTATTGTCCAAGTGAATCTGTTCTTAGGTTTCAGGGTCCAACAGGAAATCAATGTATATGTTCGCCAAGTCATCCATGATTTGATGAAACAAGGCCGTTTGCCAAAACAGCCACAAAGATACTCTCTGACACCAGGACGGGAAGTTGGCGATTTCCAATTTGTCCTGATTGATGAAGTAGTCTCCAATGTGACAACTCTAGGAAAATGGCAGCGTCAAATCATGCAGGCAAAACTGGCAATCAAAAAAATCGCTACCTCGCCAGAAACATGGTTTGGGCTAGAGTACAGTGAAGTAAAACATGAAACTGTTCCGCTTATCATTGGAAATACTCGGAAAACATGGTTGAAAGAGCGATTGTGAAAGTAGCGCTTTGATCTGAATTCAGCTTTTGAATACCGTTTTTATCAGAAATCATGAAAAAGCTGTTTAGCAACAAGTAATGCAATGCTTTTGAGTAAGAAGGAGATGTGGCATTTTTCAGCCATATCTCCTTTTTTATTCCTAATATAAATACGCATTATTTTCAATCTTTTTGTAGAAAAAGGGTACAATAGAAAAAGAGAAAGGCGGGAGAATATGGTTATCAATTTCATTATTTTATTTTTGATGATCGCAATTACTTCATTTTTTGTAGCAAGTGAATTTGCTTTAGTGAAAATCAGACGATCTAAATTGGAACAACTAGAAAAGGAAAACGTGAAGAACGCCAAGCTAGCTCTTCATGTTACACACCATTTAGATAATTATTTATCAGCTAGTCAATTAGGAATTACGCTAACCGGTCTGATCATCGGGTGGGTCGGTGAAGGCTCTGTCGCGGCTCTACTGGAACCAGTGATTGGTAAACTACCTTTCAGTTCGGCTATCAGCAGTACAATCTCTGTGGCGCTAGGATTTATTTTAGTGACGTATATCGATGTGGTTATTGGCGAACTGCTTCCTAAGAGCTATAGTATCGTCAATACGGAGAAGGTCGTCTTGTTCGTAGTCAAACCGCTTCATTATTTTTATAAAGTAATGTTTCCTTTTATTTGGGTATTGAATCATTCGGCAGCGGGTCTAGGAAAGCTTTTAGGTGTGCGCCTCGTATCTGAAGGAGAAGAAACCTTGTCTCAAGAAGAGCTGACATTAGTCGCATTGAATTCTTATGAAAAAGGAGAGTTGACCAAAGAAGAATATCATTATTTGGAAAACGTGTTTGAATTTGATGATACCTTGGCAAAAGATATACAAGTAGATCGTACGTCTATGCAAGTATTCGAAGCTTCAGAAACAGTAAAAGAAGCGATAAAAGCTTCGATCGAGCAAGGACATACTCGCTATCCAGTGATTTTAGAATCCAAAGACAATGTTCTAGGTTATGTTACCTTACCAGATTTGATCAAGCAATCTTATAAAGATGACCAACTGACAGTAGAACATTTGATTAAAGAGCCAATCGTCACAACTGAAACGATCCCTATAAAAAAATTATTGACGATCATGCGAAAAAAAGGAAAACATATTGCTATCTTAAAAGATGAATATGGAGGGACAAGCGGCTTAGTGACGATTGAAGATATTTTAGAAGAAATCGTCGGGGAAATCCGGGATGAGACAGATTTGGACGAAGCGTTGATAGCGGAACAGTCAGATGGCTCTTATATCGTCTCCGGCAAACTAACATTAGATGATTTCCAACGTTATTTTCATGTAGAGATTCCAGAGTTTGAAGAAACGAATTTTACTACACTTGCGGGATTTGCTTCTAGCCGATACAAAGAAATAAACGCAGGAACGATCATTGAGATTGCCTCATTTCGCTTCACGGTATTAGAATACCAGCATGCACATATCGATTATTTCAAAGTAGAGACCATGGAAAGAGAAGCAGAATAAATGAAAAAGGGCTGTGACAAAAAATGTCACAGCCTTTTGTTATCTAAAAAACCTGTTTTCGGTAAACGAAGAAGATATTTTCAATAAAAGTTTTCATTTTTAGCCGCACCGATTTCTTTTAATCAAGGTTACCTTGCTTCGGCATGTTCTAACGTGAAATGCTCCTCTTCACCCATGTGTTTCAATTGTTTCATCGAACGCATGTAAGAGTAAAGCAACACAGCAACAGAGCCGATCCAAGCTAGAGGAGAAGCTGCTGCGGCTCCTGGATACCCCCACATTCCTGTAAGAACGATAGCTGCAAAAGAACGCATAAGCAATTCCATCATACCGGCGATCGTAGGAATCTTGCTTTGTCCAAGACCTTGAAGCGTGTAGCGTAAAATGAACAGGACTGCTAAGATCCAGTAAAGAGACCCATTGATATTGAAGTAGGTTTGTGCTAATTCAAATACATGTGTTTCTGATGGGCTAACAAACAGTTGAACAAAGAAATGTCCAAAGAAAATGACGATAGCACCTGCTAAAAGACTAAATCCGACACTCATCAATAAAGTTTGTCGTACACCTTGCAAGATTCGGCCATATTCCTTTGCACCATAGTTTTGTGCAGTGAAAGTCGCCATTGCGATACCAAATGACATCATCGGTTGATTGGCAAATTGATCAATACGACCAGCAGCGGCTTGAGCAGCCACAACATCTGTCCCTAAGCTATTTAGTGCCGCTTGTAATACGATAGCACCGACAGCGATGATTGAAGACTGGAACGCCATTGGCAAAGCTGCATTTAGATGTACACGAAACTCTTCTTTGTCAAAATTGAAATCTTTTTTGCGTAACTGTAATAAAGGCATCTTTTTCTTGATATACACAAGACACAGTACGCTAGAAGAAACTTGTGCGATTACGGTAGCAATAGCTGCACCTTCCACACCCATACCAAAATAGATAATAAAAATCAAATCAAGTACGACATTGATGATGACCGCAATGATCAGAAAGAATAATGGTGTGCGGCTGTCACCAAGTGCGCGAATGACATTAGAAAGCAAATTGAAACTGACGGATGCAAAGATCCCTAACAAAATAATTGAAATAAATGTTTGTGCTTGATCAATTATTTCAGGAGGAGTTTGCATCAACTGAAGCATCGGACGAATAAACAGGAGACTCAGGACAGTTAAAATCACAGTGACGACAAGACTAATAACAACACTAGCAGCAAAACTTTTCTTCAGACCCCGATAATCTTTTGCACCGTAACGTTGTGCAGTAATAATGGCTAAACCAGCTGTTAATCCTTGGGCAAAACCAATGATCAAAAATGTCAGGCTTCCAGTTGCACCAACCGCTGCCAGCGCATTTTTACCTAGTGTCTGACCCACGATGATCATATCGATCATATTATAAAACTGCTGAAAAACGTTTCCGATCAGTAAAGGAACAGTGAACAGCAAAATCAGTTTAGCGGGGCTTCCTTTTGTTAAATCGCGCATCTTTTAAACTCCTTATATCTTTAAAATTTAGTTAGTAGTATATAGCGTTTATCCTGAGAATACCAATTAGAAATCAATGATAATTGATGAAATTCCATAAAAAGAAGCCAAGAATTGAGTCAAAGAATCAACAACTTGGCCTGGTCTGTAAAATAAGGGACATCCACGTTTATCTATCACCTTAATATTGTCTGATCTCACTTGGTAAAAGGATCGTTTCTCTCGTACCGTCATCATAGGCGTATACTTGAGCAGGAAATTGGTTCGAATAGGCAAACGGCAAATCAATATCCATTTCCACATTGCTTCCTGCTTGAGAAAAATGCATCGTCACTTTTCCACGATTTTCGATCAAATCAAAGGTTAATATATTTTCTAATGGAATGACTCCCTTAAGATCTAGGTCAATAATAAACCATATACTGTCAATCAATTCATCTGGCAAACTTGATACTACACCAACTGAAGCGTAACGGTTGCGGCTGCTATCAAAACTTTCAAACATCTGGTTAACCTCCTTCGAATCAACGAATGTTTTTATTTTTATAATCAATCATAGGATAAACTAGAAATACTTACTTTAACGAGGGTTCATTCTAATAAAGAATCAGGAAAAATGCAACAATAATTGAATACTTTTTTTCAAAGTATAAATTTTTATAAAGGTACGATAAAAATATGCGAGGAAAAGCTTGGTAAATCAGCATTTTTCGTTTGCAAAGCTATTTACAAAAGCGGAAGCCCCATATGAAAATAAACGATTAGAAATAAAAAAGGCGTGTTAAAAGCTGCTGACCCGCCGCTTCTAACACCACCTGATTGTTTCAGTATTATTCTTCTTTTGAACCGATTACTTCTGGTTCGCCGCCTTCACCTGTGCTTTCTTCTTCTTCACTTTGAGCGACTACAGCAGCAATTTGTTCTTCACTGTCGGTCACGAACTTGTAATCGTCGTTTTTTGGAAGATCGGCTACTGTAATAGAATCGCCTAATTCCAAGTTTGTCACGTCGACTTCAATTCGTTCAGGCAATTTGTCTGGTGTAGCAGATACGACTACTGTATACAAGTTTTGAGCTAACACTCCACCCGATTTGACACCAACTGATTCGCCAACAAGAACGACTTCTGTTTCGACTTCTGTTTCTTCCGACATGTTGACAGATAGAAATTCTGCATGTTCGAAATGATTAGTAAAAGTGTTCGTTTGGATCTTATGAACCAATGTATTGACTTTTTGTCCGTCAATGTCCATCGTGATAACTGTGTTTGCTCCATGTTCACGCAGCAATTTGCTTAGTGTCAAACCATCGAATGAGATAGGGGTACTTTCTATTTTATACCCATAAACAACAGCTGGAACTTTCCCTTCATGACGAAGTTTATTTCTTAATGAACGGGGACGTACTTCTCTTTTACTTACTTCTAATGATACTGACATAACCAAAATTCCTCCTTAAAATGTGACTGTCTGCTTTGGTAACGGACAGATTTTATTTAAGTGAATTCTAAAGGCTAATCTCTTGCACATCATCGAAGGCAGGGCGCTTAAAAAACGCAAAAGGAGAGATGTGCGCATCTCCCCTTAGAAAGTCAGGATTCAACTTTTCTCCACCAGGTCATTACGCTGTGTATGAGAAATCCAATTCACTTTACTCTTTAACCGTAACGCGAACTGCTAGTTAAGTCAAGGAATAACGTTGATGATTTATTTGCAAGCAAACATATTCAAGGTATAATTCTTATTAGTAATAAGAAAGGAAACGGTATGCGCTTAGATAAATTAATAGAAGAAAAATTAGAAACGACACGTAAGGAAATGAAGCGGCTGTTTGCTTTGAAGCAAGTGATGATCGATGGCACAGTCGAATTTCGACAAAATCGAAATGTAGACAGTTTGCTGCATCGGATTGAAGTAGCAGGTGAACATTTAGAAACAAATGAGTCCTACTATCTTCTCAACAAGCCTAAAAAAGCTGTGACTGCTGTGTCAGATCCAGAAAAGACGACGGTAATCGATCTGATTGCAAGTGCCGATCGTTTTCAGCCGCTCTATCCAGTGGGAAGACTGGATAGAGATACAACAGGACTATTGCTGATTACTTCGAATGGCCAATTGGGATATGAAATGCTCCTTCCTGAAAAAAAGGTCTCAAAGACTTATCAAGCAGTGGTGAACGAAAGGGTGACATCAGCAGACGTAGCAGCATTTGAAAAAGGAATCGTATTCGCTGATGGGTACCAATGCCAGCCGGCTAATCTAAAAATACTCAAAGCAGACAAGCACCAAAGTACCGTTTTATTGACGATCCAAGAGGGGAAATTCCATCAAGTCAAAAAGATGTTTTTAGCCCAAGGAAAGAAAGTGATCGCATTGAAGCGGTTAAGCATGGGACCATTGGAATTAGATGAACACTTGGCAGTAGGCGAGTACCGATCGTTGACGCTAGCAGAGATGAAAAAGTTAAGTATTTATTTTAAATAGGAGATTAAAAGGATGAGATATAACACTTTATTGTTTGATGTTGATGATACATTGCTAGACTTTCAACAAACTGAGGCAAATGCTTTAAGTGCTTTGTTCGCAGAGCAAGGGATCACATTGACACCAGAAATCAAAACGAGCTATAAGGCTTTGAATCATCATTTATGGCAGGAATTTGAAAAGGGCAGACTATCACGAGAAGAAGTAACAGGCAGTCGTTTTGGATTACTCTTCCAGCAATTTGGGAAAACAGTAGATAGTCGCCAAATGGAGAAACGCTATCGTCACTACTTGAACCAAGGACATGATCTTATTCCGGGAAGTCTAGAACTTCTGAAAAAGCTCCATCCTCACGCCGAACTTTATATTGTAACGAACGGTGTGTCGCATACTCAATATCAGCGTTTAACAGATGCAGGAATGCTTGATTATTTTAAAGATATATTTGTCTCAGAAGCTGTCGGAGCGCAAAAGCCGATGAAAGAATTTTTTGATCATGTATTTTCCCACATTCCTGATCTTGATAAAAAGCAGACGGTGATCATTGGTGATTCACTGACTTCTGATATCAAAGGAGGGAACATGGCAGGGATCGATACGATTTGGTTCAATAAAAACAAATTGCCGGAAATCGAAGAGATCCAACCCACTTATCGAATCGATTCTTTAGAAGAACTTTACTCATTATTGGAAATTGAAAAGGATTAATTTTCAGAAAAATATAGCATTTTCGTGTTTTTTCGCTATAATAGATTAGAATGAAAAAACGGATACGAAAGAGGTTTTAGTCAATGACAAAAAGCAAGCCAATTATCATTGGTGTGACGGGTGGGTCAGGAAGCGGAAAGACAAGTGTCAGCCGTGCGATTTTCAACAACTTCCCGGACCATTCCATCATGATGCTTGAACAAGATTCTTATTATAAGGATCAGAGCCATTTGAGTTTTGAAGAACGATTGAACACAAATTACGATCACCCTTTTGCCTTTGATAATGATCTGCTGATTCAGCATGTAGGCGACTTACTGAACTATAAAGCCATTGAAAAACCCGTGTATGACTATGTAGCGCATACAAGAAGTCAGGCAACGATCATTCAGGAACCAAAAGAAGTGATCATTCTAGAAGGAATCCTGATCTTAGAAGATGAACGTCTGCGTGACTTGATGGATATCAAGGTATACGTAGATACAGACGATGATATTCGTATTATTCGTCGTATCAAACGGGATATGGAAGAACGGGGACGCACATTGGACTCCGTGATCGAGCAATATTTGACAGTTGTTAAACCGATGTATCATCAATTTATCGAACCAACGAAGCGCTATGCGGATATCATTGTTCCAGAAGGCGGAGAAAACCACGTTGCTATTGATTTGATTACAACAAAAGTGGCTAGTTTCTTAAACCATAAATAGTGCGCAGCGAAACAGTTGAACGGACTGCGACCGTTTGAAAAGCAAGGATCCTGCTTTTTGAACAGTCACCAGTCAACTGTTTTTTTATTTATAACAAGAGGTTGTGAAATCAGCGTCTTGACTTGAGTATTAGAGAAACAAACGGAAAAATAGTTCCTCATATTTTGCCGTTTTTTGAGCTAATACCGAAGGTCAGCTGATTGAGCACCGTGAATCAGAGGTCGTGAAAAAGCTGCCCTGCATCCAGTAATAAGAACAAATCAAACAAAAACAGCTTCTCATGTTTTTCGTTTGGTTGGGTTTATTATCGCAGATGCAAGCTTTTGAACACCGTTTAACAAGAGGTTGTGTCAGAAGTAGTCAGCTTCAATAAATAAGAAGGAATTTTCCGAAGAAGCTACTTTTGCATCACCCCCTAAGGAGGCAGTTTTAGCAAATGAAAAAAGATATGAGGAAGAAAGATGTCTAAAAAAGCATCAGTTTTACAAAAATGTCTTCAGATCATGCCAATCATCGGTCTGTTGTTTTTCTTTGTGTTGATTCTCTATGCTTATCATCATGGGATTTTTCGTTCAAGCACGTCTTTGCAAGCGTTTATCCAGGAATTCGGCAAGTATGCAGTGATAGTATTTGTTCTGCTGCAAGTGATCCAAGTGATCATTCCTATTTTGCCGGGAGGAATCTCTTCGGTAGCTGGCATGCTGATGTTTGGCAATGGATTTGGGCTTTTATATAGTTGTATTGGTCTAGTGATTGGAGAAGCAATCGGATTTTTGCTTGTCCGTTACTATGGCGTAGCCTTTGTCCAGCTTATTTTATCGCCAAAAAAGTATCAAAAATTTGATGAATTGCTGACAAGAAAAACGAAAGATATCAAAAAAGTATTAGTCGTTACCTTGCTGCTTCCCTTTGCGCCAGACGACTTAATCTGTCTAGTAGCTGGTTTGACGAAATTATCTTTTAGAGAGTTTATGCAGATCGTGATTTTCTTGAAGCCGTGGTCGGTAGGTGTGTACAGTATGATCATGCTCTTTTTATTCCATCAAGCGCAAGGTCATTTATAATGTAAAAAAGGACGTGGGTGTATGGAAAAAATAAAAGTAACAGAAAATGAACTGGATGAGCTGATGGCAGTCATTCAAGAAGTATGGCCGGAAGCTTTTGTACCAATTATTGGTCAAAAGCAAGTCGATTATATGCTGAAAACTTATCAGTCAAAAAAGCAGATCCAAAAAGAACTGGCAGAAGGCGTTTCTTATTTTTTATTAAAAAGTGAAGGGAAGACTGTTGGTTACACTGCTTATGAAGAGATAAAAGGTAAAATCTATTTAAGTAAATTATATTTGCTGAATAAAGCCCGTGGCCAAGGATTGACTTCTTCGGTTTTTCGCTGGTATGAAGAACTTGCTGCGCAAACAAAGGAAAAAGAGATTTTTTTACGAGTGAACCAGGGAAATCACCAAGCAATCGAGGTTTATAAGCATGAAGGGTTTGAGATTACAGAAGAACTTGTTTCAGATATCGGTCAAGGATTTCAAATGGTCGATTATAAAATGAAAAAAGCTCTCGCATAATCTTAGGAACTGTGTTAAAGTAACTTCATGCGACGGGTCGAGAAGGACTCTGGTTTACAGAGCTCCTAATTGATTTTGGAGGCACAGGATAATTGATTTCTATCTTTATCACCTGCCGGATGCAGGGGTGTCGGGCAAGACTTTTGTGGAGAAGGGCTTGTCTGCTTGAGTAATCAAGTACCGCAAAAATGCGGAAAGAAGCTTATGCTTCTTTCCGCATTTTTTTTTACAAGAATATATTCTGTAAAATTGGTTTATTTCCCCTTTAATGCTAAAATCGAAGAGCAGATTAGTTATAAGACTGTTTAAGGGAGCCATTGTCATGTTCGAAAAACTCAAACGATTTGGGCGCAATTTTACGCAAACAACGCCCTTTATCTTAAGCAATACGATTATTTTGATTCCTTATCTTTTATTTTTGGGAATAACAGATTCGCATAATTGGCTGACGATTTTGCCATTTACGCTGTTTTATGCCTTTCGGATGACTGGGCTGTTTTTAGTCAATAGTCTACGATTTGGTCTAGATAGTTACACGTTGCTGATGATCGCTCTGCTGATGGGTGGTACTGGTTCATTACTTGGAATACTAGGCGTATTTTATTTTCCTTTGTTTTATTTTTCAAGTGTTCTTCTAGGGCTGAGTGCAGCATGGCTTGTACCTGCTAATATCACGGTCAATTTCCATGAGAAGACGCAAGGCTTTATCAATATGGATGGGAAAAAATACTTATTTGCAGCTATCTGGCTATTTATCCTGTATCAAGCGATCGGACTGCCTGCACCGACTCAGATTGCAGCAAGCTTTACGATTTATACACTTTTTTACGTCATGGCCTACCATACGGTCAGTCATTATCCGCGTTACGAACTGGATTTCAAAGATATTAAAAGAAACCTAGTGGCTACGCGGGAGCTTGTTTTATTTTTGGTGTTCTTTGGCTTATTGTTTCTTTTGAGAAATGCCCGATTGTTATTCGATGAAAGGCTTTTTGATCTTGCTGTTTATGGTTTCTTGGTGTTGTTCATTGTGTTCGTGTTCGTCTTAGGCCACCAGAAGAAGGAATGGAAGTTGCCAAGTTGGCTGAATCTGTTTACTTTTCTAAACGGAATGCTAGGGAATTTTCTTTTTTTGTTTAGCAGTTTTTATGTTGGCATACTGTACGGATTAGAGAAACTTCCGTTTTATATGTATTTTCCTTATGCTGCCGGTTTGATTGCAGCAAAAATAGTCGGACCATTGATTTTGAAACGTTTATCATGGTCTCCATTGGCTACGCAATTGCTTGGACTGAGTTCTTCTTTGCTGGTCCTCTTGATTCCAAATGGTTTTGCGATAGGTGTCTTTCTGCTTAGTTTCTGGCACGTAGTAACAGGCAGTTGGCTAAATAAGGAATACTATCAAACCGATGTAGCTATTCCAATGGATCGTCGGATTATTGCCAAATACACTACTCAAAATAAAGGAAGTGTGATCCACCAGTTTTTATTGATGACGCTTTTGTTTATTTTAGCAAAAGAAATGGGAGAGCCAATCCATCTACTACTGATCATGCTGAACCATGGAGCAGTGCCGATAGCAAGTGCGCAACTGCTTATTTTAGCCAAATGGATCAATGTCGGTCTTTTAATGAGCGGATTGGTGACTGTATATCATTTATGGAAGAAGGCGAAAAAGAATGAGGCTATTCATTGATGGGGATGGTTCTCCAGTAAAAGACGACGTCATAAAGTTAGGAGAATCCTATGGTCTCGACGTGATTATCGTAACCAGTGTAGATCATTATACGATCAAAGAATACGCTAATCATGTCCAAATCGTCTACGTAGACCGTGGAGCTGATAGTGCAGATTATAAAATCGTCGGTATGGTTAAGAAGAATGACTTTTTGATCACGCAAGATTATGGTTTAGCTTCACTTGTATTGCCGAAGGGTGTTCGAGTATTCCATCACTCTGGAAAAGAATTTGACGAAGCGAATATCGGTACGCTTCTCGAACAACGTTACCATAGTGGGAAGTTAAGAAAAGCTGGCATAAGGACAAAGGGTCCAAAACCTTTTACGGAGAAAGATCATACGGCTTTTCGTCAAGCGTTGAAAAAGGCAATTGACCAAGGTTTACCAAGTACAGAAGATAGTAGGTAACGAAGGTAGTTTACTTGTGCGCGAATACACCAAAAAGGAACAGGGAAACAGGATAAATGGGTTCCTTGTTCCTTTTTTTGTTGTTCTTCGGTACTCGCTCAAAAAACGGTAAAATAGGAGGAGCTATTTTTATTTGGTCGTTCTTATTGCTTGAGACAGAACAGCTTTCTCCCAACTTTTTTCTACTTTTTCCTCTTCTTATACATTTGGATCAATGCATCGATTGCTAAAAAAATAATGACAAATGCGGCAATAGCATACGTAAATATCCCTAATAAGGAAACAACCTCTGCATTTTCTACAGGTGCAGCTTGGACAAGTAGGGAAGATCCTACGATCAATGCAGCTAAAATCATACCGAAAACAAGCCGATTGATCATACTTTCGATCCTGCTCAATAATTTGTCTTGCTTTTTTAATTCCAAATTGACTTTTCCTTGTCCCGAAGTCCACATTTCTAATAGATGATGGAGCTGTTGTGGAATCTTAGGCGCAGCCTTCATTCCCTCTAATAGGTCTAATCCACTTTGTTTCAATGTATCTTCTACATCCAAATGGGTGAGAAAGTAATGTTGGGCAAAAGGCGAAGCAACTTCCATGAGGGAAACTTCAGGGTCAAGGACACGGATCACCCCTTCTAATGTCCCAAATGCTTTCAGCAAAAGCGTGATATCACGGTCGAACTGCAGATTATTTTGATGACAGATCATCACGACTTGTGCGAATACTTCTTGCAAGTTGATTTCATCAATAGGGGAATCATAATATTGTTCAAGAAAACTTGTCAGTTCTTGATGAAACCGACTTTCATCAAATAAGCCTTCCTGCTGACAAAGTCGAAGGACCGCTTTTTCGATTCGATAAGCATCTTTCGTATACAGCGCTAAAACGGCTTGTGTGAGCTTTTGCCTAAGACCTGCAGAAAGATGCCCCATCATGCCAAAATCAATGTAGTTGACCGTATATGGCGCAACAGGGTCTTCTGTAGAAGTAGAGGCTCGAAAAGCAAAGGGACCGAACTCTTTTTCATGAACTGTTTCAGCTGTTCGGCGAGCTCGTGTCTGTTCTTCTTTTGTTAGCACATGGAACAGCAAATTCCCCGGATGAGGATCAGCATGGAAAAAACCATCATCAAACACCTGTTTCATAAAGTTCTCAACTAAAAGCTTTGCAACTTCTTGTTTCAGCTGCTTGTTTTGAATACCGGTGATAAAAGTTTCTGTTCCGTTTTCGGCATTCATCAAATGATTCAAGTTTTTACCAGACATTTCTTCCATCACGATCACTTTTTTCGAACAAAAAGCGTCATAAATTTTGGGGCTGCGGATCTCTTTCCAGCCATTGTTCTTTTGATAGAATTGTTCGCCATTTTGACTTTCTTTTAAGAAGTCCATTTCATTGATCAAGGAACGTTTTACTTCTTGGAGTACCCCTTTTAGATCAACGACGCTAGTTTCAGGAATGTATTTGATCAAAGGGATTGCACGTTCAAATAGTTGAAGATCAAGGCGGATCTCTTCGGCAATGTTAGGGTGTTGGATCTTAACAACTACCGCGTCACCGCTTTTCAGCTTGGCACGGTGCGCCTGTCCCATAGAAGCGGAAGCAAAAGGTGATTTGGAAAAATCATCGAATATATCTGATACTGAAAGAGAAAGTTCCGTTTCAATCGTCCTTTTGACCGTTGAAAATGTGTCGCTAGGTACACTGTCTTGTAATGTTTTGAATGTCTGAGTGAAGGCAGAGGAAAGCAAGTCCTCCCGAACAGAAAGCATCTGTCCTATCTTGATGAAGGTGGGTCCTAATTCTTCAAAGGCTTTTTTTACCTGTTCGGGATTTTTTTGCTGTACAAAGTTTGGCACTACATTGTAGTTGATGAACACTCGAATGATTTCTGCCAAGCGGCTGCGTGGATTTGTTTGCGCCATCATCATCCCTCCTTTCCTTTATCATAACTTTTTATAAAAAACGGGACAAATAATCTAGCTGACAAAAAATAAATGACGTTTGTTCTTTTAGAAACCAACTCGTTTTTTTATAAATAAGTTATTCGTTTATTTTTGTTTTGTGCTAAAATATGAGAGTAAATCACTGAACGATTTAGAATACAGGAGGACAATCTTTTGAAGATTACTTTACTATATGGCGGACGCAGCGCAGAGCATGAAGTGTCCATTCTTTCCGCATTTTCAGTTTTAAATGCCATTTATTATAATTATTACCAAGTTCAACTCGTATTTATTACAAAAGAAGGACAATGGGTCAAAGGTCCATTACTAACAGAAAAACCTGCCAGCAAAGATGTCTTGCATCTTTCATGGGACCCAAGTGGACAGACAGAGGAAGGCTTTACAGGAAAAGTGATCAATCCGGGCGAAATCAAAGAAGAAGGAGCCATCGTTTTTCCAGTTTTACATGGGCCAAACGGAGAAGATGGAACGATCCAAGGCTTCTTAGAGACATTGAATATGCCTTATGTCGGCGCAGGCGTATTGACCAGTGCATGTGCCATGGATAAAATCATGACCAAATATATTTTACAAGCTGCTGGTGTGCCACAAGTTCCTTATGTACCAGTACTTAAGAATCAATGGAAAGAAAATCCTAAAAAAGTATTTGATCAATGTGAAGGTTCTTTGCTTTATCCGATGTTTGTCAAACCGGCGAATATGGGTTCTAGTGTCGGTATTACAAAAGCAGAAAACCGCGAAGAATTGCAAAATGCTTTAGCAACAGCCTATCAGTATGATTCTCGAGCAATCGTTGAACAAGGAATTGAAGCGCGCGAAATCGAAGTTGCTGTATTAGGAAATGAAGATGTTCGGACGACTTTGCCTGGTGAAGTCGTAAAAGACGTAGCATTCTATGATTATGAAGCCAAATATATCAATAATAAAATCGAAATGCAGATTCCAGCCGAAGTGCCGGAAGAAGTTTATCAAAAAGCGCAAGAGTACGCGAAGTTAGCTTACACGATGTTAGGCGGAAGCGGATTGAGCCGGTGTGATTTCTTTTTGACAAATAAAAATGAATTATTCCTGAATGAATTAAATTCTATGCCAGGATTTACGGAGTTCAGTATGTACCCACTCTTATGGGAAAACATGGGCTTGAAATACGGTGATTTGATTGAAGAACTGATTCAATTAGGAATGAATCGATACCATCAGCGTCAATCTTTTTTTGAAAAAAATGAATAAAGAGAAATAAAGAAGAAGCTGGAGTGATTGCGTAACCGCGTTCATTCTAGCTTCTAAATACGAATAGAGAAATTTACTTGGAAGTGAGAGTCATGCGAACCCGCCGTTTAGGCCAAACGCTTTTTTCACAACCTTTTTTAGGAGAGATCTCAATGAATCTAACAATACAAGAAATTGCACAAGCCGTGGGCAGCGAATGCTCTGCACTGACAAAGATTACCAATGTCGAATTTGACAGCCGGAAGATAACCGAAGGAAGTTTATTCGTTCCTCTTGTCGGTACGCGAGATGGACATGAATTTATCCAGCAAGCGATCACAAACGGCGCATCTGCTTCATTTTGGAGCTTGCCTGTTGAACAAGCACCAAAAGATTTTCCAGTTATCCCTGTAGCAGATCCTTTGAAAGCCATGCAGCAATTGGCAACCTATTACTTGGAAAAAGTAGGCGCAGAAGTCGTTGCAATTACAGGAAGCAATGGTAAAACAACCACGAAAGATCTAACCGCGTCTGTCTTGTCTGAAAAATACAAAACATATAAGACGCAAGGAAATTACAACAATAATATTGGTCTTCCTTACACGATTTTGCACATGCCGCAAGATACAGAAAAAATCGTTTTGGAAATGGGCATGGATCACGCCAATGAAATCACAGAACTTTCACTTATGGCTCAACCAAAAGCTGCAGCAATCACAATGATCGGTGAAGCACACATAGAAAATCTTGGGTCGCGAGAAGGAATCGCTAAAGCCAAAATGGAAATCACTGACGGACTTGTACCAGACGGATTACTCGTTGTGCCCGCAGATGAACCGTTGCTGACACCTTTAACGGCAACATTAGTACAAACAGTCACAACATTCGGTATTGGAAATGGCGATGTTCATGCAGAAGTGACAGCAGAAGGAAAAGCGCAAACCGATTTTGTAGTAGAAGGAGAAACATTTACGATCCCGCTGCCTGGAAGTTATAATGTAACGAATGCTTTGATTGCGTATACGATCGGGCGCTTCTTTGGACTGTCCATACCTGAGATACGCCAAGGGCTCGCTCATGTTTCTATCACACAAAACAGAACTGAATGGCTAACGGCAGGAAATGGTGCAGCTATTTTGAGCGATGTCTACAATGCAAATCCAACAGCCATGGGACTAGTATTAGATACTTTTAAAAATCTGCCAACAAAAGGGCGCAGAATCGCTGTGTTAGCAGATATGCTGGAATTAGGGAAAGATTCATTAAACATGCATGCGCAAATGAGTGAACATATCGATCCTGAGAAATTTGCCATGATTTTCTTGTACGGGGAACAAATGCATGCATTAAAAGAAGACTTGAATCAAAAATATCCGCAACTACCTGTGTTCTATTTTGAAAAAGAAAAGAATAAATTGATTGAAGCTGTCAAACAAAATCTTGAATCAACAGACAGTATTATGCTGAAAGGCAGCAACAGCATGGGCTTATTCGAAGTAGTAGAACAGCTTCAGCAAATGAAATAAAAATCTGTAAACTTGCAGAAAATGAAAAGCTATGTTAGAATAACCTATTGCCGAAAGATGAAGAGAAATTGGACTGGTTTTGCCATGGAAGCAACTTGTCGAAACCAGATGTCATAATCATGATAAAGCTGAACGCGACCCGTTTGGCTTTTCTAATGCCTAAACTTCGCAAAGTGATTTTTCGGTGGTGCCACAGGGGCTAAGAATGGGTAAAAACGTGCGTGGCCACTGTCAAAAAGAAACAATACACTTTGACCGAACAAATCGACGGGGTAGCAAAAAAGCTACATCCTCAGTTAACAACCATATAGGAGGATTCATTTGAAATTTAAAGAACTAGAATTATCACCAGAATTGTTGAAATCAGTCGAACGTGCTGGTTTTGAAGAAGCAACACCTATCCAAGCAGAAACGATTCCGCTAGCATTAGCTGGAAAAGACGTTATTGGACAAGCACAGACAGGTACAGGGAAAACAGCTGCATTTGGATTACCAATGTTAGAAAAAATCGATCCAGATCGTCACGAATTACAAGGTCTGGTTATCGCACCAACACGTGAATTAGCTATCCAAACACAAGAAGAACTATATCGTTTAGGGCGCGACAAAAAAGTGCGTGTGCAAGCCGTCTACGGTGGAGCAGATATTGGCCGTCAGATCCGTGGCTTGAAAGATCGTCCACATATCGTTGTGGGTACACCAGGACGTATGCTTGACCACATCAACCGCCATACATTGAAGCTTGGAACTGTTCAAACATTAGTCTTGGATGAAGCAGATGAAATGTTGAATATGGGCTTCTTGGAAGATATCGAAAAAATCATTTCTCAAGTTCCTGAGCAAAGACAAACATTACTTTTCTCAGCAACAATGCCGCCAGCCATCAAGAATATCGGCGTTAAATTCATGAAAAGTCCACATCATGTGAAGATCAAAGCGAAAGAAATGACAGCTGACTTGATCGATCAATACTATGTCCGCGCAAAAGAATACGAAAAATTTGATATCATGACTCGCTTGTTTGATGTTCAAACACCGGAACTAACAATCGTCTTCGGACGTACAAAACGCCGCGTAGATGAATTGGCACGCGGATTAGAAGCACGTGGTTATCGTGCAGAAGGAATCCATGGCGATTTGTCTCAACAAAAACGGATGAGCGTATTGCGTTCATTCAAGAACGGTCATTTAGATATCCTTGTAGCGACAGACGTTGCCGCACGTGGATTAGATATCTCAGGTGTCACTCATGTGTACAACTATGATATCCCTCAAGATCCAGAAAGCTACGTTCACCGTATCGGACGTACAGGTCGTGCCGGAAAAGGCGGTATGTCTGTGACTTTCGTTACACCAAATGAAATGGACTACTTGCATGTGATCGAAAACTTGACGAAAAAACGGATGACGACTTTACGTCCGCCAACTGAAAAAGAAGCATTCAAAGGTCAATTAGGTGCTGCAGTTGAACAAATCGAAACAAAACTTGCAGAAAACGGTCTAGATAAATACCTGCAAACAGCAGATAAATTATTAGAAGAATATTCTGCACAAGATTTGGTTGCATTACTGCTGAAAACGACAGCAAAAGATCCAGCTGATGCAGTACCAGTGAAGATCACACCAGAACGTCCATTGCCAATGCAGAAAAAAGGATACAACAAAAATGGCAAACGTGGCGGCGGAAACAACCGTAATCGTCGTGACGGCGGGAATTATCGTGGAAACAAATCAAAAGGCGGTTATAGCAAAAATAATAACAGCCAAAAAGATGGCGGTAAACGTCACAATGATAAAAAACGCGGATTTGTGATCCGTTCAAATAACGATTAAACCTAAAATGAAAGTTTCTCTGTTTTAAGAGAAACTTTCATTTTTGTTATTTGTGGACTTATTTGTGGCAAAATGGTTATAATTTGGTAGAATGAGAGTGTTCTAAATTTATTGAAAAGAGAAAAGCATATGATAAAAGGAATTGGGATCGATGCAGTCGAATTGTCTAGGATCACTCGGCTGATCGAAGAAAAACCAAAATTCATTGCACGAATCTTGACCTCTGAAGAAACGAAACTGTTCCAGTCCTTGCCTTTTCATCGCCAAGTAGAATTTTTAGGCGGGCGTTACGCCTGTAAAGAAGCTTTCTCTAAAGCTTGGGGAACGGGGATCGGGAAAGTTACCTTTCAAGATATCGAGATTTTAAAAAATGAAAACGGTCAGCCCGTTGTTACGCGTTCCCCTCATGAAGGCAATGTATGGGTCAGTATTACTCACACAAATGAAACAGCTTTTGCACAAATTATTTTGGAAGACTAGAAAGAAGGAAAAATGATGGTTGTCGCTTGGCACCGCCCAACGAAAGCAGTGATACATAAAAAAGCTATAACTGAAAATGTAGCAAATGAAGTGGCAAGACTTCCGCAAGGGAAAGAATTGTTTGCAGTAGTAAAAGCAAACGGATACGGTCATGGAGCTGTAGAGACAGCTGAAGCAGCAGTTGCTGGTGGAGCTTCGGGCTTTTGTGTTTCAAATTTAGATGAAGGAGTCGAGTTGAGAGAAGCTGGATTTACTCAGCCCATCCTTATCTTGAACATGGTTCCTTACGACGCACTGGCTTTAGCTGTTGCTCATGATTTGTCAGTAACTGCAGGTACCCGGGAATGGTTGCAGGCAGCAGCTGCTATTTTAGAGGAAAGTAAGCTAGAGATGCCTCTTTCGATCCATTTAAAAGCAGATACTGGGATGGGGCGTATCGGTTTTTGTACACCTGAAGAAGTAAAAGAGGCAGCTGCATTCATCAGAGAAAGTCGTGTATTAGAATGGGAAGGATTATTTACCCATTTTTCTACAGCAGATCAATCAGACGATACGTATTGGAATCTGCAAAAGGAACGCTTTATGGAAGTGCTAAAAAAACTTTCTGAACTTCCTCGATATGTACATGTCAGTAACAGTGCAACGGCTTTATGGCATGATGAAACAATCGGCAATATGATTCGTTATGGAGTAGCAATGTACGGACTGAACCCATCTGGACATGCACTACCGGAAGTTTATCCGTTACAGCCAGCGCTTGAACTGGTTTCTGAATTGATCCAAGTCAAAAAACTCCCAGCAGGTGAAGGAATCGGCTACGGGGAAACATATATCACTCCTGAAGCAGAATGGATCGGAACGATACCGATCGGTTATGCAGATGGCTGGCTACGAAAGATGCAAGGTTTTTCTTTATTGGTAGAAGGAAACTATTGTGAAACGATTGGACGTGTATGTATGGATCAACTGATGATCCGATTGCCTCAAGAATTTCCGGTCGGAACAAAAGTGACGCTTATCGGCAAAAATGCAGACAAAGAAATCACTATGCAAGATGTAGCAGATCAATTAGGTACGATCCACTATGAAGTGGCATGCGGATTAGGACAGCGGATACCAAGAGAATATCAAGAATAAGGAGGATCCTATGGTAAAAAGAGGAGATATTTATTTTGCTGATCTTTCTCCAGTCGTGGGATCGGAGCAAGGCGGAACACGTCCAGTTTTGGTTATTCAAAATAATCTAGGTAACCATTTCAGCCCGACGATCATTGTTGCGGCTATAACGGCAAAAATGGCTAAGCCTAAGCTTCCGACTCACATTGGGATCAAAGCTACTGGAACAGGAATAGAAAGAGACTCCGTTATCCTGTTGGAGCAGATCAGAACGATCGATAAATCAAGATTGAAAGAAAAAGTCTGCCATTTGGATCGTCCAATTATGGCAGAAGTTGACCGAGCATTAAAAATTAGTGTGGGCATTGAGGCACTCACTCCTGTTACTAAATAAGTATAGCGAAGTAACCATGCAGCCTTTACATATAAAAAAAGGACCAACTGTGCGTAAAAAAAGATACGTCCGCTTCTAGTACCAGCATTTCTGCTAGAAGAAGCGAACGTATCTTTTTTGATGATCCAAGGAGTGGTCCATGCGCCCTCCTCCTTTACAGCCAGACTTGGACTACCAGCTGGCTTTTTTTACTCCTGGAATCAAACCTTTATGTGCTAACTCACGGAATTTTATACGGGACATCCCGAATTTACGCATGTATCCGCGAGGTCGTCCATCGATTAGATCGCGATTTTTCAACCGTTCTGGACGAGCATCTAAAGGAAGTTTACGCAAGCCTTCATAATCTTTTTGCGCTTTTAATTCCTGACGTAAAGCAGCATAGCGTTCAATCGTTTCTTGCTGTTTTTTTGCTTTGGCAATCTTTGATTTTTTAGCCATCAACAAATTCCTCCAATTTTTTTATTAGCGTAAATCGTAATCTTTACGCTTTTAGATGAATAATTTAACACGATACGCGAAAAAAAACAACTATTTTGTTTTGGATCATGTTCCAAATCGAAAAGACATTTTTTTTGTCAAAATAAAGGCATGAACGTAAACTTAAAGAAAAAGGGAGATGGTAACCATGCGAAGATTTGCAATTAACGGTTACGGAGAAGCGCAAGATGTTTTTGAAGAAATCGATGCTCATCCCAGAAAAGTCGATTCCGGACATATTCGTGTAGAAATAAAAGCATTCAGCGTGAATCCGTATGATGTTGCCTTGCGTTCAGGAGAGATGAAAGAGATACGAACATTGAAATTCCCTTATGTACTAGGTAATGATGGCGCTGGTATCGTGACAGAGATTGGTTCAGATGTCACAACTGTTCATGTAGGTGATCGAGTAGCTGTCCATGCAGTCGGCGGGACTTACGGAGAAGAAGTCGTACTGCCATCAGCAAAAGCAGCAAAAATTCCAGATGAAATGAGTTGGGAAGAAGCAGCCGGAATGGTCACACCCGGGATTACGGCGTACAATCTAATCAATCATTTGACGGAAATCCAGCCGACAGATACAGTGATGGTTCTAGGTGCCTCAGGTGCGGTCGGGTCTAGTCTGATCCAGCTTCTCCACGAAAAGGGTATCCGAATCTTAACCAGTGCCTCTAGTAAAAACGAAGAAAAAGTAAGGAAACTAGGAGCTTCAGCATTTGCTGCTTATGATAAAACAGATCCAGGTATGCAATTTGCTGATCAAGCAGACCTTGTGATTGATGCCACGAAAGGAAGCATCAAAGGAGAAACCGGCATCCATATCCTGAAACCAGGTGGGAGATATGTTGCATTAAATGACCTCCCAGACCTAGATTTGCGGCAAAAAAAGGAAGGCTTTTATGAATCATTTGTTCCAAGAAAGGAATATCAAGATGCAGAAGCCTTTGCTGGCATAATCAAAGCCTATCAAAAAGGTGCCTTTCATATTTTTATTTCAATGAATCTGTCTGCTTCCCTTGCACATGTCATCCAAGCACATCAGCAAGTTGAAGGGCATCCTCCTGCTGGGAAAATCATTTTGTCATTCGAAAAGTAAGAAATATAGGAATAAAAAATGAAAAAAGTTGAAACATTTTTGTAGGGGCAAAGACCAAAAAAGTGTTTTAGCTTTTTTGCGTATACGTATAATAGATAAAAACTTTGGCATAAAATTATCTTTCCCTTTTATTTCATGATAAAGTAAAGGCTGTAATCCTTAATTATTTCTCAATATGTAAGAGATTACAATGAGACAATTGCCGTGATATGTCCAAAAATTCGACTTTTTTGAAAAAAGCCGATTGAAAAAAGTATGAAATACATGGTAAAGTAATTCAGCTGAAAAAAGAAGAAGGGGGAGAACTATGCAGTCAATCAAAAATACACTTCGTTTATATTTGCTTGACTGGAAACGGATTTTCAAAAACCCGATTGCTACACTTTTGATCATTGCGATCATGATCATCCCTTCGCTATATGCGTGGTTTAACATTAAAGCACTATGGGATCCATATGGAAATACTGGAGAGCTGCCAATTGCTGTTTACAGTGCAGACAAGCCAGCAGAGTTTCAAGGTAAAGAAGTGGCCATTGGGAAGCAAGTCATCGAATCGCTTCATAAAAATAAACAATTAGGATGGCAATTCGTTGATTCAAAAGAGCAATTAGAAGACGGAGTCCGTTCCGGAAAGTATTACGCAGGTATTTACCTGCCAAAGGATTTCTCAGAAGATCTGCTGAGTTTTACTAGTGGTGACATCAAGAAACCGAAAATCGAATATACGGTAAATGAAAAAATCAATGCGATTGCACCGAAAATCACCGATAAAGGAGCAAGTTCGATCCAATCGCAAATCACAAATGAATTTATCAAAACAGCCAGTTCGACTTTATTGAAAGTATTCAATGAAATAGGTTACGACATCGATACGAACCTAGTAAGTATCAATAAAGTCAAAGATATGATTTTATCAACAGATGAAAATCTGGACACGATCGACGGCTACACAAAGCAAGTCCTCGAATTACAAAGTCAACTACCTGACATTAAAGAAAAACTGAATAAAGCAAATGAATTCGTGGATTACATCCCTAAAGTAGACGAGATGGGCGAAAAAGTCGTTGCATTGAATGACAAAATGCCTGAATTGAAAGACCAAGCAAAAATCATCCTTGATTTGCAAGAAAAAATCCCAGAGATCCAAAATGCCGGTAAACAACTAGCAGAGATCGACGGTGATTTTGCTTCGATCCAAGAGACAATGAATCAAGGAATTGACGAAGCAAAACAAGGCTTGACGATCATCCAACAAGTACAAGATATCTTGCCAGATGTGAAAAATTTAGAAAACCAGGCAAGTGATTTAGCAAACCAAACAAAATCAGGTGCCTCTCAGCTGAAAGATGCGATACCAAGCATCACAAACAGTGTAGATGTTACATTGAAGTCAATTGGACAAGTGGCAACAACGACAGGTTCGCTAGCTGAGACGATCAATGCAGCTGTCCAAGATAACCAACTAAGTGAAAAAGAAAAAGAAGATATCGGGAATGTATTAAACAGTTTTATCAACAGTATTCCTCAACAACAAAATGCAATCGATAAACTGGTCGAGTTCCTGACTAAATTGCAAACAAGTGCTGGAAATACGAAATTGCAGCCAGTTATTGATCAGCTAAATCAATTGAAACCCTTGCTAGGCGATTTGCAAAGTCGTCTCACTGATTTGAACACAGCTGTTCAAGAAGGGAACACGGATAGAGTTACTGATTTATTAAAACAAGTACAAACTGCTGCTGAAAATGTTAATGATATCGTTACTGGTATCAAGACGGATCAAGTCAGCTCCACCGTCACTTCTCTACTAGACCAAGTCATCGATACGATTGGGACTGCACAAGGCGCACTGAGCAAAGCGGACCAGATCGACTTTGATTCGCTTCTCAGCTCAACGAAAGCAACTGTAACAAATGCAGTGGCAATCTTAGAAAAATATCAAAAAGAAATGCCTGCAATTGGACAAGAAATCCACGATGCCAATACAATGTTGAATGGCAATATGGAGACCATCGTCAATGGCATCAATGAAGGGGCAGACCTATACAACAATGAATTACCGATCCTTCAGCAAAAATTAGGGTTGGCCGCTGATTTTATCCAAAATGATTGGCCCGCACTAAAAAATGAAATCACCGGTACATTGACAACAGTAAATGAAAAAATGCCAGAAGTCGAAACAGCTGTGAACGCTGCTGCGGACTTCATCAACAATGACTGGCCAAATATCAAAGCTGGTATCCAAAAAGCAGCAGATGCGATCCGAAAAGGCGAACAGGAAGTTGATCTAGGCGAAGTCATCAAATTATTGAAACTAGATGCAACAAAAGAAAGTGACTTCTTTACACAACCTGTTGAGCTGCAAACCAATGCGCTCTATCCAATCGCAAATAACGGTTCAGCTAGCACCCCATTTTATACTGCACTATGTCTGTGGGTCGGCGCTGTTCTTCTTTCAAGTGTTGCTACGACAGAATACTATTTAGGAAAGAAAGACCGAAACAATTTTACGAAACGAGAACAATTCGTTGCTCGTATGCTGACATTCTTGACAATGGCAATCGCGCAAAGCTTGATTGTTACATTAGGGAATATTTTCTTACTAGGAGTAGATGTCCAAAATCCAGTTTACAGCGTGTCATTTGCTGTCTTGATCGCCTTAGCGTTCATGATGATCGTTTACGTCTTGGCTGCATTATTCGATAATGTCGGTAAAGGGATCGCTATCATCATTTTAGTACTGTCAATCTCTGGTGGAGGCGGGAACTATCCGATCCAAGTCTCAGGAAAATTCTTCCAAATGATCAATCCGTTCTTGCCATTTACGCATGCGGTAAACTTGTTGCGAGAATCTGCAGGAGGCATTTATTGGCCAAATGCTACGAATGCAATCTGGATCATGGTCGGTTTGTTTGTTGTCTTTGGAGTCGTAGGAACGGCAGTCTATCCGTTCATCGAAGAAAAAATGACGAAATTCAAAGAAGCGGCGCACGAGAGCCATATTTTTCATTAAAGAAAAGAGGGTGTGAGATCAGCGTTTTGAGCTAATACCGAGGGTCAGCTGATGGAACACCGTGTACCAAGAGGTTGTGAAAAAGCTGTTCTGCATAAAGTAATAAGAATGACCAAACAAAAACAGCTTCACATTTCTCTTTCAAAAGTTAAGATATAAAAAAGGATAGAACCTGATTTTCTAAGTCAAGTTCTATCCTTTTATTATAGAATTCAAAGAAAAAGCCCATAAAAAAATGTTAGATTTTTTCTGTATTAAAGCGTTTGAAAAAGGGCTTGATATTTTTCTGTTTTTTTCCAATTATTTTCTTAAAGTTTATTGACTTTTAAGGTCAGTGAGCGTACTATAACATCTTGTTTACTATAAATTTTCGACTATAATACTTGAAGTAAAATTGCGTGTAAAGGAGTTTAAAAATTGGATTACTTAAAAAGGTTGTTAGTAGGTAAGCCTTTAAAATCTGCTGAAAATGATGAGCACAAATTAACCCGTTTTGCTGCTTTGGCATTATTGTCGTCTGATGCGTTATCATCTATTGCATATGGTACGGAACAAATCGTTGTCGTTTTAGTCGCTTTGTCTGCTGCAGCTATCTGGTATTCGCTGCCCATTGCCGCTTTTGTTATTATTTTATTGATTTCCTTAACGCTATCATATCGTCAAATCATCCATGCTTATCCTCATGGCGGTGGAGCTTATGTCGTCAGCAGTGAGAATCTTGGGAAGAATGCGGGCTTGATTTCCGGTGGCTCTTTATTGATCGACTACATGTTGACGGTAGCAGTATCTGTCTCAGCAGGTGCTGAAGCAATCACATCAGCGGTGCCAGCATTATACGGGCATCAAGTTGCTATTTCTGTGACAATCGTTTTACTACTGATGATGCTGAATCTTCGTGGTCTGAGAGAATCTGCATCGTTCCTGTTATTTCCGGTGTACACATTTATCCTTGTGATCTCGTTGCTAATCGTTGTTGGGTTATATAATATCGTGACAGGTGCTGTGCCATTGCAAGCTACTGCGCTTCCAGGAGCGGCTGTTCCGGGGGTTTCTATCGCCTTGATTTTACGAGCATTTTCTTCTGGTTCCTCCTCTTTGACTGGGGTTGAGGCTATCAGTAATGCCGTACCATTCTTCAAAAAGCCAAGAGCCAAAAATGCCGCTGCCACATTGACGATGATGGCCTTGATCTTAGGTTTCTTCTTCGTTGGAATCACATTTATCAATTATTGGTATGGAATCGTTCCAGAAAAAGAAGTCACTGTTTTGTCTCAAATCGGTAAAGCTGTCTTTGGACATGGTATTTTGTATTACATCCTTCAATTTGCTACAGCGCTGATTTTAGCCGTTGCTGCCAATACTGGTTTTTCTGCTTTTCCAGTTCTTGCATACAATCTGGCAAAAGATAAATTCATGCCTCACATGTATCAAGATCGTGGGGATCGACTAGGCTATTCCAATGGGATTATCACTCTAGCGCTAGGTTCGATCGTGTTGCTGTTTATTTTCCATGGCTCAACAGAACGCTTGATTCCGTTATACTCTATCGGCGTGTTCATTCCATTTGCTTTATCTCAAACAGGGATGGTCGTCAAATGGAAAAAAGAAGGAAAAAAATGGTTAAGCAAATCGATTGCCAATATTACAGGTGCGTTCATCTCATATGCAATCATTGCGATTTTGTTCGTCTATCGGTTAGGAGACATTTGGCCTTTCTTCATCATCATGCCAATCGTTATGTTCATTTTTTATAAGATCCATGATCATTATAAAAAAGTGGCAGAACAGCTTCGTTTAGAAAATGATGCAAAACTACATGACTATGACGGAAATACCGTTCTTGTATTAGTTGGGAATGTGACACGGGTGAATATCGGTGCGTTGAATTATGCACGTTCGATCGGTGATTATGTCGTTGCGATGCACGTTTCGCTAGACGAAGATGTCGAAAAAGAAAAAGAAATCGAAGCAGAATTTAAAAAGCATTTCCCAGATGTCCGTTTCTCAATCGTCCACTCTTCTTACCGCTCGATTGAAAATCCAATTATCCGTTATGTAGATATCGTAAGTAAAAATGCAGCGAAACAAAACTATACAACTACTGTGCTGATTCCTCAATTTGTACCAAACAGACGCTGGCAGAATATTCTCCATAACCAAACAAGTTTGCGGTTAAGATTGCGATTGTCTTGGCGTGAAAATATCGTTGTCAGCACCTATAGCTACCATTTGAAGAAATAAGTCCATCAAGAATCTGGGACACAAAGTAGTTTATTGAATATCATTTAAATAAAAAAGGTCGTAGCGCTCAAGCGCTACGACCTTTTTTTGTCTTGATTCATTCTGTCTGCGATTTTTTTGAAGCAGGATCTAGCCGTCTTTCCAAAATACCTAAAAGCCAGTCCGTGATGATCGCCATTAATGCAGTTGGCAATGCACCGGCTAAAATAATCGATGTGCCATCTGTTGCATTGGTTCCTCGGATAATGATATCTCCAAGACCACCAGCACCGACGAATGCACCGATCGCGGTTATCCCGATGGCAACAACTAACGCATTTCTTATGCCTGCCATGATAACAGAAACAGAGAGTGGTAACTCTACCATGAATAGTCGTTGTCTAGCAGTCATCCCCATGCCTTTGCCGACATCAAGGATATTTTTGTCTACTTGGATCATCCCAGTGTACGTATTCTTGATAATGGGTAACAGGGAATATAAAAATACAGTAACAATCACGACATTGACTCCCAGACCTAATCCAATGATCAGAATGGAGATCATGGCTAAGGAAGGGATCGTCTGGATGATATTCGCCAAACGAATCCCCCAGTTTGCTAATTTACGTCTCCTAGAAATCATGATCCCGACCGGAATCCCGACAACTGCTGCAAAGAGGACACCATAGATAGAAATCAGGAAGTGACGGATAAATTGTGCAAAGATATAGGAGCCATTTTCCTGGAAATAATAGAAAAATTGTTGAAAGACATTCATTTTATCCAATTGCTTCACTTCCCTTCAAAATAGTGGTTTTCTTGTAAGAAACGTTGTGCTACTACTGATGGTTCCACTAGATTATTATCTGCTTCGTAGTTCAATTCCTGCATTTTTTCCGTACTGATGGTATGACCTAACTTATTTAAGGCTTCTTTTAAATGAGGTGTATCAGCTAATACCTTGTTGTCTACAACTGGAGCAGCATCATATGGTGGGAAGAATTGACGATCATCTTCCAACATGACTAGATCATAACTGGCAATCCGTCCATCCGTAGAGTAGCCAAGAACAATATCCATTTTTCCTGCTTCGACTGCATCGTAAACAAGTCCAATCTGCATAGGTAAGATCGAATTAAAAGAGAAGCCATAAGTTTCCTGGAAGCCGTCGTAACCGTCTCCTTTACGATTGATCCAAGAAGTATCTACACCAGCTACTAATTCATCCGCTACATTTTTCAGATCGCTGACTTTAGATAGATGGTATTTTTGTGCGGTGTCTTTTCGAACAAGAAAGACATACGTATTTTCAAAACCATAGGACGGGAACCACGTTTGATCGTATCTTTTCTCAAATTCATCTTTCACGGTAGCAAATGCTTTTTTCGGATCTTTTTCAGGAGGAAGATTCAATGTAGTGGTTAAATCTGTTCCTGTGTAACGAGCTGCTGAAATCGAAGCATCTCCGTTCATCATCGCTTGGTGGTTGATAGTTGTAGTAGCCAGATTGTTGATGATCGCTGTGTTTTTATCTGTATAATGTTCAACCATACCGGCAACTAGACTTGCTAAGATCTGAGCTTCAGAAGTGATTCCACCTGTGATCGAGATGGTGTCTTCATCTGTATTGCTGGCAAGTCCAGGGAAGGAACAACTCGCAAGTATAAGAAGAGAGAGAAGAACCATGGTCATTTTTAATATACGTTTCATTCTTCATTCTCCTCTCTAAGTGCGATCGGTGTCAGCCGGTGTTCCAAGAGACCTAGAAGCCAATCAGCCAACAGTGCTAAAATCGTTACAGGGATCGTACCTGCCAAAATGAGATCTGGTTGGTAATTATTCAGTCCACTAAAAATCAAATCACCTAGACCACCAGCCCCGATATAAGAGGCAAGGGTAGCCCATGCAATCACGTAAACGGCAGCTAAACGAATGCCGGCCATGATCGTTGGCATAGCAATAGGCAGTTCGACGGAAAAAATGGATTGGAACTCAGTCATTCCCATCCCTTTTGCCACATCCCTATAATTCCAATCGACATTTTTCATCCCGATATACGTATTTCGTAGAATTGGCAATAATGAATAAATAAAGAGAGCGATGATCGCAGGTAATTTACCTACACCAAATAGCGGGATCATCAATGCCAATAAAGCAAGAGAAGGGATTGTCTGCAAGGCACTGGTTAAGCCAATCACAATCGTGGCAGCTTTCGGAAAACGTGTCAGTAAGACACCAAGCGGTACAGCAATGATGATACCAATGATCAAAGCAAGTCCCGAAATATAAAGATGTTCAAAACCTTTTGAGAGAATTTCTGAACCGTGCTGATGAAAAAACTGCTGCATAGGTCAGACCTCCTTAGATTCTTCAGGAGTAGCTGACTCTGCAACATCAGTAGTTGCGGGGTCTTCTCCCCAAATCACATCGTAGACGATATCCACTAATGATGCGCGAGTCAAGATACCTACGACTTTGTTCTGTTCATCAACGACCGGCACGTATTTCAGCCCGCGTTTTAAAATGCGTTGCAAGGTATCACGAAGATAGGCGGATTCTTTTACGTAAAAAACATGTTTATTCAAAATGTCGCCTACACTGGATACTTTTCCTCGTTTTTTATTCAACGTTTCTACATCGATAAATCCTTTTAATACATTCGAATTATCGGTAACTAACAACGTATCTACACGTTTTTCCCTCATCAGTTTGATTGCTTCTTGTAATGATTTTTCCGGTGTAATCGTGATTGCTGTATTTAGCATAACTTCTCCGACTCTTGTCGCATTTGGTTTTGCTTGTAGTAAGCGATCTTCTCCAATCAACTCTTCTACGAAATCGTTTGCAGGATGACGTAAAATATTTTCTGGTGTATCGAATTGGATCACACGACCTTCACTCATGATGGCGATACGACTTGCTAGTTTAATCGCTTCATCCATGTCATGGGTAACGAAGACGATGGTTTTACCGAGTCGTTCTTGTAAATCTTTGACCAGATCCTGAAGTGAATCGCGAGTGATGGGATCAAGGGCACCAAATGGCTCATCCATCAGTATGATATCCTGATTGGCTGCCAAGGCACGAACGACTCCAATACGCTGCTGCTAACCACCAGATAACTCATGTGGGTAGCGATCTAACATCTCACGGGGCAATTCCACAAGATCAATCATTTTTTCAGCTGTTTTATTCCGTTCTTCTTGACTGACTTTCAACAATTTTTGGACAAGAGTGATGTTTTCACGAATCGTCATGTGAGGCATCAATCCAATACTTTGGATAACATAGCCTATCTGACGTCGCAATTCCACTGGATCAATTTCTTGGATGGATTTTCCATCAATCAAAATTTTCCCTTGTGTTGGATCAGTCATTCGGTTGATCATCCGCATCGTTGTGGTTTTTCCGCTTCCGCTTGTACCGATAAAACAGATGAATTCGCCTTTTTCAAACGATAGATTGACGTCTTCGACAGCGATTTTTCCGCCTTTATAGATTTTTGAGACATTCTGGAATTCAATCATGGTGCCACCTCTTCTTTTCTTTTTCAATGAAGGTTCTCCTACTACTAGTATGCCTAAAAGAACGCTAGATTACAAATGAGGTGTATTTTTTTGGGCGCTGAGTGTTTTTGATGAAAATAAAAGGGACAGAGTCAAGAAAAATCAGTCGCCGTTTTTTGCCAATTCAGCACGAAAAATGGTAGAATGATTGAGCACATGATAGAAAGTGAGTGACGATATGTTAACAACAGAAGATTTTGATTTTGACTTGCCGGAAGAGTTGATCGCACAGACACCATTAAAAGACCGCGATCATTCTCGTTTACTTGTTTTGGATCGGAAAACTGGAGAAATGAAAGACAAGCATTTCCATGAAATCATTGAAGAATTACACCCTGGTGATGCGCTAGTCATGAATAATACACGAGTTCTGCCTGCTCGTTTATATGGAGAAAAACCAGATACTGGTGCTCATTTAGAAGTCCTTCTTCTAACGAATACAGAAGGAGATACGTGGGAGACATTGATCAAACCTGCGAAACGTGCCAAAGTTGGGACAAGAATCTCTTTTGGTGATGGCAGACTGCAAGCAGTAGTGAAAGAAGAATTGGAACACGGCGGACGGATCATTGACTTTGAGTATGAAGGAATTTTCCTAGAGATTCTTGAATCATTGGGAGAAATGCCATTGCCTCCATATATCAAAGAACGTCTGGAAGACCCAGATCGCTATCAAACTGTCTATGCGAAAGAAAATGGGTCTGCTGCAGCGCCAACAGCGGGATTGCATTTTACGAAAGAACTGCTTGATGAAATCGAAGCAAAGGGTGTTGAATTAGTCTATCTGACACTACACGTAGGGTTAGGTACGTTCCGTCCTGTCAGCGTAGATAAGATCGAAGAACACCATATGCATAGTGAATTCTACCGTTTGACGGAAGAAGCAGCTGAACGATTGAATCAAGTACGTAAAAATGGCGGGAAAATCGTGGCTGTCGGAACAACTTCAATTCGAACATTAGAAACGATTGGGACGAAATTTAATGGAGAAATCAAAGCAGACAGCGGATGGACTGATATTTTCATTACGCCTGGCTATGAATTCAAAGTGGTAGAAGCTTTCTCAACTAATTTCCATTTGCCAAAATCAACTTTAGTCATGTTAGTAAGTGCTTTTGCCGGAAGAGAATTGACATTATCTGCTTATCAGCATGCGATTGACGAGCGCTATCGTTTCTTTAGTTTCGGAGATGCGATGTTCGTGAAATAAGACTGTTTAGAACAATCGTACTCTGAGTATGAAAAAGTCAAGAATATCTCCGTAAAAACAAAGAAAAAAGCTGCCGATTTTTTAACTGGCAGCTTTTTTCGATGCTTCTATTCGCAGATAATTATACAGTTGCGTTTCTGCTTTGAAACACGTGTTATTACTAGAAACTTCATTAACGAGTAATAACATTGAAGAAGTTAAGAACTATCTTTATGATACACCAACTTTTCAGCGACAATCGATCAATTTTTGTATGAAAAATGTAGTAAGATGCAAGTTAAAAGATAAGAAAAATGCGTACAAATAAGAAAAAGCCGAGCTCTCGATAAGCTCGGCTTTCTTGTATCTCGGAAGGATTCAAATAAACAGAAATGATTGTAACTTTCCATCATACATGCAAAGCACGGTGTTGAATTTCTTCATGTTAAACAAAAATTTTGTTTTCGTTACATCTTCAACATTTGAAACATCTCTTGTTCCTATTCAATTTTCAGACGTTTACGTTATTCAATTGTTACGTATCGCATTACTTCTTGTTTCGGATACTTCGTGATCCAAACATCCATACGCATTCACTATTTATAGGTTTGTACTCTACACGCATGTCTGGGTGAAACCTGTACTTCTAACAACTTTGTTTGCTTACACTGTTCTATCGAGAAATTCTTCTGTTTATTTGATGGTATCCTCCTTCCTTACATCTATATAATAGCATCTTTTGGTAGCGTTTGCAAATATAAGTGCTTTGGATTTTATGCTTTCTTAACAAATAATCAATAAGCCCTTTGTTTGAAGTAATTAAAAAAAGGATGTTATAGTAAAATTAGTACCTTTTTTTGTACGAAGATTTTAAAGGAGGAATAGGATGGAAGAATACAAGCAGACAATAGAAGAAGTAAGGAAGGTTACGGAAGCAGATCCAGATACTGGGTTGTCTTCACAAGAAGTGGATGAACGTCGAAAAAAGCAGGGATTGAATAAATTCGATGAGGCACCAAAAGAATCGATAATCAAGAAATTCTTTCGAAGCTTGTCGGATTTTACAACGATCATCCTTCTTATAGCAGCGGTGATTTCCTTTTATACTGCATTTGCTACAGAGCATGGAGATTTATTTGAAGGACTGTTGATCATCGCTATCGTTGTGATCAACTCGGTATTGGCGATCGTCCAAGAAGGAAACGCAGAAAAAGCACTGGAATCCTTGCAAGATATGAATAAACAAACGGCAACTGTCATACGTGACGGCAAAGTGACCACTGTTGAGTCAGAGCAACTGGTGGTTGGTGATATTCTTGTTTTAGAGTCCGGTGATGCTATTTCTGCCGATGCCCGTTTGATCGAAGCATCACAATTACGTGTAGAAGAATCGGCGTTGACTGGGGAAAGTGAAGCAGTTGAAAAAGATGCAGCATTCGTCGCAAAAGAAGATGAGTCATTAGGTGACCAACTCAATATGGTATTTAAAGGATGTACGGTTGCTGCAGGTCGTGGGAAAGCCATCGTCACTGCTATTGGTATGGCTACTGAAATGGGTAAGATCGCGGATCTTTTGAACGAAAACACCATGCAAAAAACACCTTTACAGGTCCGATTGAATCAGCTAGGCAAACGAATCAGTATGATCGCTTTAGCGGCTGCGGCTTTAGTATTTGTGATTGGTGAATTACAAGGAGAACCACTCCTTGAAATGTTCATGACTTCGATTTCCTTGGCTGTTGCAGCTGTACCGGAAACCTTGACTGTTATTGTTACGTTGACACTTGCATACGGTGTGCAGAAGATGGCGAGGAAACATGCGATTATCCGGCAGCTACCAGCAGTAGAGACTCTAGGAACTGCTAATGTTATCTGCTCAGACAAAACAGGAACGCTGACACAAAATGAAATGCGCGTCCGCCGAGTCTGGAGCAAAGACGATGAAGTAACGAATATCGAAGACTCAATGACGAACAGCGCGATGGAAATATTGAAAATGGCCGCACTATGTACAGATGTGACGGTCGAACAAGAAGATGACGACCTTGTTATCAAAGGTAATCCAACAGAGGTAGCCATCGTCAGGGCTGTTGAAGAGAATTATCATACAAAAGCAGAATTAGAAGAAAAATATCCACGAGTAAACGAGCTTCCTTTTGATTCTGAACGAAAAATGATGACAACGGTTCATCAAATGGGCGAAAAATACATCTCAATCACCAAGGGAGCATTCGATGTTCTGGCTCCGCGCTTTAGTTCAGGCGATGTAGAACAAGCAGCAATTGTTAATGATCGCTTTGGTAAACGGGCACTGAGAGTGATTGCTGTTGGTTATGCTACTTATGACGAAGAACCGCAAGATATTTCTTCTGAAGCATTGGAAAAAGACTTACGTTTGATTGGCCTGATCGGAATGATCGATCCACCACGTCCAGAAAGTAAAGGAGCAATCAAGCGAGCGAAAAAGGCCGGCATCAAAACAGTCATGATCACTGGAGATCATGTGGTAACTGCCAGTGCCATAGCGAAAGAATTAGGTATCTTGAATGATCCGTCAGAAGCACTCTCAGGATCAGAACTGCATCAATTATCAGACGAAGAATTAGATGCGCGTGTCAAAGCTCTCTCTGTCTATGCTCGGGTAACGCCAGAAGACAAGATCCGGATCGTCAAATCTTGGCAACGTACGGGTGCAGTCGTAGCGATGACTGGTGATGGTGTGAATGATGCACCAGCGTTGAAAGCAAGTAACGTCGGATGTGCTATGGGGATCACAGGGACAGACGTGGCGCAAAGTGCCGCAGATATGATTCTGACGGATGACAACTTTGCGACGATCGTCGATGCTGTCAGTCAAGGACGCTCGGTTTATCAGAATATTCGTAAAGCAATCAACTTTTTGCTAAGTTGCAACATTTCGGAGATTTTTATTGTTTTGATTGCGATGCTGTTAGGTTGGGGCGCACCATTCACAGCTGTACAGTTACTGTTTGTCAATGTAGTTGCCGATGGACTTCCAGGATTTGCTTTAGGAAGAGAACCAGCAGAACACGGCATCATGGATCAGCCTCCTATTCCGAAAAACGAAGGGATCTTTGCTCGAGGCTTATTGCAAAAAATCGCCATAAACGCAGGGGTCTTCACCATCGTAACTTTGTTTGGTTATTATTTAGGTAGTTATGTCGATACTATCAGCCCATGGGTAGACGCAAGTCAACATGTCGGTCAAACAGTTGCATTCTTGATCTTAGCTTACTCATCAATTTTGCATGTGTTCAATGTACGCAGCAGTCAATCGATCTTCAAAGTCAATTTAGCAACAAATAAAGCGTTGTTTGAAATGGCGTTACTGGCATTAGCTATTACAACGGCTGTTGCTTTGCTGCCGTTTACGCAAGAACTATTCGGCCTAGTACACATCAGTTTGAATCACTGGTTCTTGGTAGGGATTTTGTCTATCGTACCAATCGCGGTCAATGAACTGATCAAGTTCCACCGATTGCCGGAAGCAGAAGAAGAGGAATGATCAACTGTTTCTAAGTTGATTTTCTTTTTACTGGAACTATACAAAAAAGGAGGCGTGACATGAATGTTGTCACACCTCCTTTTTTGCTAATAGGCTGAATGTTTCTTTTACTGCCTCTTGATAAACGGTGTTCTCCTGCCAACCCTTCGGTCACAAGTCACGATATTCATCAAACATGAGAAACTGTTTTTTGTGACTCGGAATTAAACGGCAGGCTCACACTCTCTTTTAAATATCTTTTGGCAATTGTTCATAAAATGCTGCTTTTGTTGCAGAAATGTATGGGCTGAGCCATAGATAACCGATACCAGCAGTTGCTAATGCTAAGATATGCCAGCCGATAAATGAAAGATCTAACCAGAAAAGTTTTCCTTTGTAACCATCCATCAATTTTCGACTTGCGGTGATCGTATCCAGTACTTTAGGCGTTTGACCTGTTTCTTGGACGATATCATAATAGATAAAATAGCTTTGAGAATAAGAATAGCTTTTAATGATTCCAGGAATAACTAATAACAAACCCCATAATGTTGTAAAGATTGAAATCAACACAGCTAAACCGATCACTCCGCCGATAAACAAACCTTTGAATCCACGAAATGCATCTTTGAATGGTTCAATCTGATCTTTTTGACCACGTAAAACATCAAGATAAGTCCAAGAAATACCACTCATGAACAAAGCGCTGATAATGCTAGAAATAATTCCACCACCACCTCCTGAACTACCGCTTCCTGATGCCATCGCATCTGAGACGTTCGCTGATCCATCATATGTGGCAATAGCAAACAAGATAATAGGAATCATAATAAGAAGAATAGCAACAATACCAATCAATGTAGGGATTAGATTTAATAAAACAGCTTGACCCCACCGACCTTTTAAACTCTCTTTTGCTTGGCGTTTTAATTCTGCAGAAGATTGCATGATTTTCCCCTCCTTTCTTTCATAAAACCAATATACCATGTATCAAAAAATATTTCTGTCATAATGTTTTTTTCTTTTTTGTTATTCATGAAAAAAAGATAAAAAAAAGAATATTAAATAAAGTAGAAGGAAGCCGAGGGAACTTGCAAAAAGCACTTGAAACGATTATGATGGTGGGAGTTGTCAAGATATTTTATATAGAAAGTAGGGAAATGAATGACGCAACCTGCCATTCGCTATCGTTTAATCAAGAAAGAAAAACACACTGGCGCGCGTTTAGGGGAATTGATCACGCCACACGGAACTTTTCCCACACCAATGTTCATGCCAGTAGGAACATTAGCTACAGTAAAAACAATGTCCCCAGAAGAGTTGAAAGAAATGGGTGCTGGCGTTATTTTAAGTAATACATATCATTTATGGCTACGCCCTGGTGAAGACTTAGTAGAAGAAGCTGGCGGACTGCATAAATTTATGAACTGGGATCAACCGATTTTAACAGATTCAGGCGGCTTTCAAGTTTTTTCATTAAGTGATATGCGGAATATCGAAGAAGAAGGCGTGCATTTCAAAAACCACTTGAACGGTTCGCGTATGTTTTTATCACCAGAAAAAGCAATCAACATACAAAATAAATTGGGCTCTGATATCATGATGAGTTTTGACGAATGTCCACCATTCGATGAAAGTTACGACTACGTGAAAAAATCAGTAGAACGTACGTCTCGATGGGCAGAACGAGGATTGAAAGCTCATGCTAACCCAGACCGTCAAGGATTATTTGGAATCATCCAAGGCGCAGGATTTGAAGATCTTCGTCGTCAAAGCGCGAAAGATCTAGTCGGCATGGATTTCCCTGGTTACTCAATCGGCGGATTATCTGTCGGGGAACCTAAATCAGAAATGAATCGTGTATTAGAATTCACTACACCGTTGATTCCCGAAAACAAACCACGTTACTTGATGGGTGTCGGTGCTGCTGATTCATTGATTGATGGTGTTATCCGTGGAGTAGACATGTTTGACTGTGTCTTGCCTACTCGAATCGCTCGAAATGGCACATGCATGACTTCTCAAGGCCGTCTAGTAGTGAAAAATGCGAAATATGCCCATGATTTCCGTCCAATTGATGAGAAATGTGATTGTTACACATGTAAAAACTATACACGTGCCTATATCCGCCATTTGATCAAATGTGATGAAACATTTGGCATTCGTTTGACTTCTTACCATAATTTATACTTCTTGTTGAATTTAATGAAACAAGTACGTCAAGCGATCATGGATGATAATTTGCTTGAATTTAGAGAAGCCTTTTTTGAAGAATACGGATTCAATAAAGAAAACGCAAAAAGTTTCTAAAGAAAAATCTTTTAAAAATTAAGTAAAAAACTAGTGTTAGCAGCATTTTTCTGCTAAAGTGTTTTTTGTAGATACAGACAGAATTAGTGAGGTGAAAAAAATGGGATCATTACCAATGCTTGTGATGTTTATCGCGCTATTAGCAATGTGGTTTTTTATGTCACGTTCGCAAAAGAAACAACAGCAAGAACGTCAAAACTTGTTAGATAGCATGAAACCAGGTGATTCAGTCGTAACGATTGGCGGATTACACGGAGTTGTTTCAGAAATCGACAATGATAAACGGACAGTCGTTTTAGACTGCGAAGGGATCTTCCTTGAGTACGATCGTGCAGCAATCAAAACGGTCAAACCAGGGACTGTCGTAACAAATGATGCAACAACGACTGTTGAAACAACAGAAGAACCAGCTGATACAGTTGAAGTAAAAACTGAAACAACAGAAACGCTGGAAGAGACAGAAGAGAAGAAAGAAAAATAAGTATCAAAGCTTATTTAAAGACGAGGTAGGGCAGAAAGATGTCCTACCTCGTTTTTTGTTCAAAAAAGAAAGAGATAAGAGCATGGGATACATTGCTCAATATTGAATAATCGGGTGTGTCATATAAATAATAATAAATAACTTTATATATTTTTCTATACAAATACTTGTAAATAAAGCAATTTTGTATTTAAAAATAACTGTGAAAAAAATCACAAAAAAGTGTTTACATAGAAAAACAAATATTGTATGATATACATGTGAATGATTTAACAAATAACCATGACCCATTAGGAGGATAATGATGGCTAAAGTAATGGAAAAAGAAAAAACGAAGACAATTGACGTACAAGCAATGATTGATGGTTTGGCAGAAAAAGCAAATGTAGCATTGAAAGAAATGGAAAGCTTTGATCAAGAAAAAGTAGACCATATCGTGCATGAAATGGCAATGGCAGCTTTAGATCAACATATGCCATTAGCAAAGATGGCTGTGGAAGAAACAGGTCGCGGTGTTTACGAAGATAAAGCAATCAAAAATATGTATGCGTCCGAATATATTTGGCATAATATCAAACATGATAAAACAGTTGGTGTAATCAACGAAGATGTCCAAAAAGGATTGATTGAAATTGCTGAACCAGTCGGTGTGGTTTGCGGAGTAACTCCAACAACGAATCCGACTTCCACAACGATTTTCAAATCAATGATCGCGTTGAAAACAAGAAATCCAATCGTTTTTGCTTTCCATCCAAGTGCCCAAAAATCTTCTGCAGAAGCAGCACGAGTGGTACGTGATGCTGCTATCGCTGCCGGAGCTCCTGAAAATTGTATCCAATGGATCGAACATCCTTCGATCGAAGCGACTTCTATGCTAATGAACCATCCAGGTATCGCGATCGTCCTAGCGACAGGTGGAGCTGGAATGGTCAAGTCTGCTTACTCTACAGGAAAACCAGCTTTAGGTGTAGGTCCAGGTAACGTACCAGCTTATATTGAAAAAACAGCAAAAATCAAACGTGCAGTGAACGATTTGATCGTTTCGAAAACATTTGATAATGGGATGATCTGTGCTTCTGAACAAGCTGTGATCGTGGACAAAGAAATCTATGCAGCAGTAAAAGCGGAATTCCAAGCACACCAAGTTTATATCGTAAAACCAGATGAATTGCAAAAATTGGAAGATGCAGTGATGAACGAAGGAAAATATGCGGTCAATCCATCGATCGTTGGACATTCTGCGATGGAAATCGCTAAATTAGCAGGAATCAGTGTACCAAAAGGAACGAAAATGCTGATTGCTGAATTGGAAGGCGTAGGACCAGATTATCCGCTATCAAGAGAAAAACTTTCTCCAGTTCTTGCCATGATCAAAGCTAACAACACGGACCATGCGTTTGATTTGTGTGAAGGTATGTTGAATCTTGGAGGATTAGGACATACAGCAGTTATCCATTCAGAAAACGAAGAGTTGCATGTCAAATTCGGTCTTCGAATGAAAGCTTGTCGTATTTTAGTGAATACACCATCTGCAGAAGGCGGTATCGGTGATATCTATAACGAAATGATTCCGTCATTGACTTTGGGATGCGGTTCTTATGGTAAGAACTCTGTTTCTCGTAACGTCTCTGCTGTAAACTTAATCAATGTCAAAACTGTAGCGAAACGGAGAAATAACATGCAATGGTTCAAATTACCGCCAAAAATCTTCTTTGAAAAGAATTCTCTATTGTACTTAGAGAAAATGGAAAATGTTGAACGTGTCATGATCGTTTGTGACCCAGGTATGGTCCACTTTGGTTACTGCGATACAGTTCGTGAAGTATTGTCACGACGCAAAAATGATGTGAAAATCGAAGTCTTCTCAGAGGTTGAACCGAATCCATCGACAAATACCGTATACGCAGGAACGAAATTGATGGCAGACTTCAAGCCGGATACAGTAATTGCTCTGGGAGGCGGTTCTGCAATGGACGCAGCTAAGGGAATGTGGATGTTCTATGAACACCCAGACACATCTTTCTTCGGTGCAAAACAAAAATTCTTGGATATCCGTAAACGGACATACAAGATCGATAAACCAGAAAAGACACAATTCGTGTGTATCCCGACAACATCAGGAACTGGTTCTGAAGTAACACCATTTGCGGTCATCACTGACAGTGAAACACATGTGAAATATCCGTTGGCAGATTATGCATTGACACCGGATGTCGCAATCGTCGATCCTCAATTCGTCATGTCAGTTCCAGCATCTGTCACAGCAGATACAGGAATGGATGTGTTGACACATGCAATTGAATCTTATGTTTCAGTCATGGCTTCAGACTATACACGCGGATTGAGTCTGCAAGCAATCAAATTAGTCTTTGACTATTTAGAAAAATCAGTGAAAACACCTGATATGGAATCACGTGAAAAAATGCACAACGCTTCTACAATGGCTGGTATGGCGTTTGCTAACGCATTCCTAGGTATTTGTCACTCAGTCGCACATAAAATCGGTGGGGAATACGGGATCCCTCATGGACGGACAAATGCGATTCTTTTACCGCATATTATCCGCTACAATGCAAAAGATCCACAAAAACATGCGATGTTCCCTAAATATGACTATTTCCGTGCAGATACAGATTACGCAGATATTGCAAAATTCTTAGGTCTGAAAGGCGAAACAACAGAGGAATTAGTCGAAGCTTTAGCAACTGCTGTTTATGAATTAGGAAAATCTGTCGGCATCAACATGAGTCTAAAAGCTCAAGGAGTCACACAAGAAACACTAGATACAACCGTAGACCGTATGGCTGAATTAGCTTACGAAGACCAATGTACGACAGCTAATCCGAAAGAACCATTGATCTCTGAATTGAAACAGATCATCATTGATGCTTACAATGGATAAGCAAAAGAAAGCATAGAAAAGAGATAAAAAAATAGATGAAAAAGAACTTGGAAAACGTTGTTTCTCCAAGTTCTTTTTTTGTTTTCTAAGTATTTGAAAGTTACTTTTGTTATTTAACGTTTAGGTCAATTTTAGACAGTTTTTGTTCAAAAAGCGATATTTATAGTGAACGGTATTACTGCTATATTAAGGATATAAAATGAAAGCGTTTAAAAAGGTGGCATAAAGATGATTATTAAAGAAGAGATTTTTGTACCTAAAGAATTAGTGAAAGAAAAAATTGACCTGCTCGTTGAAAACCTGACAACGATCAAAGACGATAACGGTGAATTTTTATTGGACTTTGATGGATTGAAAGTAGATGACAAAAGCTGGACAGTATGGAATTGGCCACAAGGTGTCGGATTATACGGTATTTATAAAAATTACCAGATGACAAAAAATCCTCGCGCTTATCAAGTAGTCAATGAATGGTTTGAAGATCGGATGGAAGAAGGCGCTCCGCCAAAAAACGTCAATACAATGGCCCCATTGTTGACGATGGCTTACTTGTATGAAGACACGAAAGATTCACGCTATTTGCCTTATTTAGAACAATGGGCAGAATGGGTCATGAATGACATGCCTCGGACAAATGAAGAGGGGTTGCAACATGCCACATATGGACCGGAAAATAAGAATCAGTTGTGGGACGATACATTGATGATGACAGTGCTTCCTTTGGCAAAAATCGGGAAACTGTTGAATCGCCCAGAATATTTAGAAGAAGCTCGTTACCAGTTTATGATCCATATCAAATACTTGATGGATAAACGAACAGGGTTGTGGTATCACGGCTGGACGTTTGAAGGAAATCATAACTATGCCGAAGCATTTTGGGCTCGTGGAAACTGCTGGTTGACGATTGCTATTCCAGAGATCATTGAAATCTTAGAACTATCGAAAGAAGATGCATTGCGCAAGTTGTTGATTGAAACACTTGAAGCACAAGTGCGCGCATTAAAAACTTATCAATCTGAAAGCGGTTTATGGCATACGTTGTTGGATGATCCTTCTTCTTACGTAGAATCTTCTGCAACTGCAGGATTTGCTTACGGTATTTTGAAAGCGGTCCATAAACGTTATTTGCCGCAAGAATATAAAGAAGTCGCTTATCGTGCTATCCAAGGATTGCTTGAACAAATTGATGAAAAAGGAGAAGTCCAAAACGTTTCAATCGGGACAGGAATGGGGGATAGTTTAGATTTTTATCGGAATATCGGAATCACAGCAATGCCTTATGGACAGTCGTTAACGGTGCTTTGTTTGACAGAATTGCTCGTCTCTTATTGTTAAAAGAAAGGAAACCCATATGAAAAAAACATCACTGCTGTTTGCAGCAAGTTCGCTTAGCCTAGGTCTGCTAGGTCTAAGCGGCTGCGGAAATAATTCTAGTGTGGCAACTGTCGCAGATGCAGACGTAAATGAGACAGTTACCTTGCGCTTTGCTTATGCAAGCAACAGCCAGCCGGTAATTGATGCAATGAATGAATTTGGGCGTTTAGTAAAAGAAAAAACAGATGGTTCCGTACAGATCCAGTATTTCCCAGATGGACAACTGGGTGGAGAACGTGAACTAATCGAATTGACACAGTCAGGAGCAGTAGATTTCACAAAAGTAAGTGCCTCAGCGTTGGAAAGTTTCTCTAAAGATTATTCGATTTTTTCAGTTCCTTATCTATTCAATGATGAAGAACATTTCTTTAAGGTGATGGATAATGAAGAAATAATGGAACCGATCTACCAATCGACCAAAAATTTAGGGTTTACCGGATTGACCTATTATGATTCTGGTCAGCGCAGCTTTTATATGGTAGACGGTCCGATCCATACGCCGGAAGATTTGAAGGGAAAGAAGATCCGTGTGATGCAAAGTGAAACAGCTATTAAAATGGTCGAGCTTTTAGGTGGTTCGCCAGTCCCTATGGGAAGTGATGAAGTGTACACGTCTCTTCAATCCAATTTGATCAACGGATCAGAAAACAATGAATTTGTCTTGTATACAGCTGGACATGGTGGGGTAGCTAAATACTATTCTTATGATGAGCATACACGTGTGCCCGATATCATCATCATGAATGATGCTATCAAAGAACAGCTAACTGCTGAACAGGAAAAAGCGATTGAAGAAGCAGCAAAAGAATCGACGGTTTTTGAAATCGAAGCTTTTGCCAGAGCAATTGAAGAAGAGAAAGCTTTAGCACAAGAAGAACATGGAGTTCAATTCAATGATGTAGATAATACACCGTTTCGAGAGGCAGTCGCACCGCTTCATGATACATTCAAAAACGATCCTGCCTACAAAGACCTTTATCAAAAGATCCAAGAGCAAGGAGCGTAGCTGTAATGAAAATGATTTTAAATAAGGTGTTAGAGATCCTAGGAGCTGTTTTGCTTGTTGGGATGGTCGCTGTCGTTTTATGGCAAGTATTTTCCAGAACGGTTTTAGGAAATCCGAATACGGTGACAGAAGAGCTTGTCCGATTCGGACTTGTCTGGTTTGCTATGTTGTCTTCTGCGTATGTTGTGGGACAAAAAGCACATCTAGCCGTAACGGTTTTAAGTGAAAAATTATCTGGTAAAAAAAGTAAAATTTTAGAAGTCGTTGTTCAAAGTTTGTTTCTGGTATTTGCTACGATGATCATGGTGTATGGCGGATGGAATGCTGTCACGTTGACAATGGGGCAGATCTCGCCTTCTTTAAGCATTCCGATGGGGTACGTCTATTTGTCAGTACCTGTCTCAGGGATACTCATCATTATCTATAGTCTGATCAATCTAATCGATACATTAAGCAACAAGCCAGCAATTCAAGAAAAAATATAAAAATGGAGGAATAAAATGGCAATAGAAGCCGGATTAGTGTTATTTTTTGTATTTGTCGTGTTGCTTGTATTAGGGATGCCGATTGCTATAAGTATTGCATTCTCATCAATGATGACTTTATTGTTAGTTATACCGTTTGATGTTTCTGCTTTTAGTTCAGCTCAAAAAATGGTGGGAAGTATCAACAGTTTTTCGCTCATCGCTATTCCGTTTTTTGTTCTTTCAGGTATTATCATGAATAATGGAGGGATAGCCAAGAAACTAGTGGATTTTGCGATGTTGTTCGTCGGACGTGTACCGGGGGCTTTGGCTCATACGAATGTGTTAGGGAATGCTTTATTTGGTTCCATCTCTAGCTCAGCCATTGCCGCTTCTACCGCGATTGGCGGAGTCTTGATCCCTCAGCAAGTGGAAGAAGGATATGACCGGAAGTTTGCGACAGCAGTCAACATCGCGTCAGCTCCGACAGGTATGGTCATTCCTCCAAGTACTGCTTTTATCATGTATTCACTTGTTGCTGGTGGTACTTCGATTTCTGCTTTGTTTATGGGAGGGTATCTCGTAGGTATTTTTTGGTCATTAGGGATCATGCTAGTAGCATTCATCGTTGCTAAAAAGAATAAATACCCTGTTGTTGAAAAAGGGCAGATGGCTCATGCTGGAAAAATAATAAAAGAGGCGATTCCTAGTCTTCTATTGATTGTCATCATTATCGGTGGTATCTTGACTGGGATATTTACAGCAGTAGAAGCTTCAGCGATAGCTGTCATTTACTCCCTGTTGATTGCTATGTTCTACTATAAGACGGTAAAACTCAAAGATATACCTAATATGTTGTTTCAATCGGTAGCGATGTCAGGGACAATCATGTTCTTATTAGCTACTTCTTCCATGATGTCTTTTGCCATGGCATTTACTGGTATTCCTCAGGCAATCAGTTCGTTGATTATGGGGGTAACGGATAATAAACTAGTTATTCTGCTGTTAGTCAATCTCGTTTTGTTACTTGTGGGGATGTTTATGGATGTAGCGCCTGCTATCTTAATTTTTACACCAATATTTTTACCAATCGTCACAAGTGCAGGGGTTGATCCTGTACATTACGGGTTGTTTTCAATCATGAATCTGTGTGTAGGCTCAATTACACCTCCTGTGGGTACAGGGCTATATGTCGGTGCAAGTGTAGGAGGCGTAAAAGCAGAGGCAATGCTGAAACCACTTCTTCCGTTTTATGGGATTATCCTAGTCGTCTTGTTTTTGATTACCTATTTCCCGCAAATCGTCATGTGGCTACCCAATATGCTGAGTTAGGAGAATAATTATGTTGAACATTACAATTAGAGGACATGATCTTTCCCAAGTCCAAACGATAGAAGATCTTGCAGAAAAAACAAAAGAACAAGGAATCCATACACTGCAGCTCGCCTTAGGTCTTTCGTTTCCTGAAATGTCTTCTGGCGCAAACGAAATCAATTCTGGGATGGGAAATTATGTCAAACGAGTCTTAGAAAAGCAAGAAGTGTCCGTAGGAATTTTAAGCTGCTATATCAATATGATTCATCCAGATTTAACGATACGAGAAGAGTTGCTGACAAAGTTCGAGCAGTATCTTCACTATGCTTCTTCCTTTGGTGCGTCGATGGTTGCTTCGGAAACGGGATGTGTCTTGCCGGAAATTCAATATACGGAAGAAAATTTCACAGATGAAGCATTTGCTGAAGCAGTGTCCGTTATCCGTCGCTTGGTAAAAGCTGGAGAAAAATACCAAATGATGGTGGGGATAGAACCAGGTTTGAATCATCCGGTGTATTCTTTAGCAAGAGTAGAGCAGCTGATCCAAGCAGTGGATTCGGACTATCTAGGAATCATTTTAGATCCGACAAATTTGATTACAAGCACTAATTATCAAGAACAAGTCCAATTGGTAGAAGAAGCTTTTGAGCGTTTTGGTGAAAAGATATGTGCGGTTCATTTGAAAGATTTTCGTGTCGAACAGGAAAAAATCGTGCCGGTAAATTTGGGAGACGGTGTGATCGAGTACACAAAAATCAAAGAAATCATCAAGAAGAACCGTCCGTATCTGTATGTGGTTCTTGAAGAAACAAAAAATGATGGGATTCGTTATGGAAGAAGTCTTCTTGAATAATGTAAAGAAGACATTGATTAACTAATATTTAGAATGGAGGGGGCGGGGCTAGAAGATGTCACGTCTCTTCTTTTTTATAAGAGTATATAAAAGCAGCTCTTTTTGATTACAAAAAACGTGATATAATATAATTGTGCAAAACTGAACAAAGGAGGTGCAGCACATGCTCCAAAAGAAAATAAGCGGTGAGCAAGTCAATACGATGGTTTCTGATCAGTATGAAATCTATCATGTCAAAGATGTCGTCAGCCAAAATAAAACAATCTACCATCACCATGATTTTTATGAAATCCATGCTACATTAAAGGGTGAAGCGACTTTTTATTTGAATGGACGGCAATTTACGATCAAAGCAGGAAGTGTGCTGCTCATCCATTCCAACGATTTGCATCGTATCGTCCGCCAGTCTTCAGATGTATTCGAGCGTGTCTATATCTTTGTTACCCCTTCTTTTCTGGAAAGTCGTTCCACGCCATGGTCTAATCTATCGGCTTGTTTTCAACCAATGGGAGAGAAAAGGAGTCGTGTATTGCAAGTCGAACAGGAAGTGTTGAAGCAAAAATTATCATTTATCGACCACCCTCCTGATAAAAAAATTTACGGTGAAGACATAAAATATGAACAAGCTCTAGTAGAATACTTGATTTTTCTCAATCAAGTAGTACAAAAAGAAGAGAGTGCGCAAGAACAGAATGCTGTAGTTCCAAATGAGCGTGTGGAACAAATGTTACAATATATCTCAAAAAATTTATCTCATCCGCTTTCTTTAGAGGAAATGGAGAAGCAATTTTTTGTCAGCAAATACCATATCACCCGAGAATTCAAAAAGTACACTGGATTTACGTTTCATCAGTATGTAATGAAGAAAAAGCTGATCTATGCCAAGCACTTGTTGCGAGAGTACCGTAGTTCTAGTGCTGTATATAGTAAAAGTGGTTTTTCGTCTTATCCACATTTTCTGAAAGCATTCAAGAGAGAGTTTGGTATAACGCCTAAAGAATTTTTGAAACGCGATACGCAAAACCAGCTTATTCATTATGAACATTTTGAAGATGAAAAATGAGAATAACCACTCCCGAATAACCGAAGTAGCTGCTGTTGTTTATATAGAAGCAGAAACTGCGGTTATTTTATTATTCTACTATATCTTTTAAAAAAATGCGTACATATTATATGAATCAGCTAAATTTACGAAAATCTCTCGGTGATAATCCAGTTTTTGCTTTGAACAAGCGACTAAAGTAAGCAAAATTCTCGATTCCGATTTCTTCGGAAATCATTCGAATAGTAAATTCTGTATACCGAAGAAGGTCTTTAGCGTAAGAGAGTTTTTTGCTGATTAAATAATCAATTGGCGGAGAACCGATGAATTTGGAAAAATCTTTGCTCAGCTGATATTTATTCAGTAAAAATTGCTGTTCTAATTGATCAAGTGTGATCGTTTCTTTGAAGTGTTCGTCCAAGTATTGCTTAAGCTTATAAACGTAAGGGGGAATATCTTCTTCTTCGAAATCCAGTTGATACTTCTGCAAAATCAGTTCATTCAACAGCTCGTGGATAGCTACAGAGGACTGGAAATCGGTACGGGCATTCGCACCTTGCTGCATGTGGATCAATTCTGTGATCAGATGATGGATCTTGTTTTCTGATGGATCGCCTGTCGAATGGAAGGTGTTATGCCCGTCTTTTGTGAACTCTTGATAAAATGATTGGACGCTCTGACCATTCAAATGAATCCAATCCATTTCCCATGGTTCTTCGCTAATTGTTTGATAACGCTGATATTCTTGGCAGTCAATAAAAAAGAGGTCTCCAGCTTTTAGCTGGTGCTGATTATCTTTATATGTAAGCAAACCTTCGCCAGACAAAGTAAATTTTATCAAATAAGAAGGTAAATATGCTCGTTCAGTATAGTAAGGGACCGGCGCTTTAAAGTAACCGATTTCTTGGATATAAAAAAATAAATTCCTACTTCTTTGCGTAGGTGTCAAGATCACTCTTTTTGAGTCTTCCGACCATGAGTGATTGGCTTTTTCCCAGTAATCCATGTAAACACTCCCAACTTGTCAAGATAATGCAATTATATACCAAAATAGTGTGAAGCAAAATATAAGTTTATGTAATATGATAGCATTGTTAATAAATGATAACGCTTTATTAATGGAGTGTTAATCAACAATAAAGTAAAAGAGGTGGAGAAATGAATCCGACATTTGTTGCCATCGATATCGGTGCGTCAAGCGGACGACTAATGAAAAGTACGAGGAATGATGAAGGTTCTTTAGTCTTGGAAGAAGTACACCGATTCAAGAACGGCTTTCGGAAAAAAGACGGTCATGACCGCTGGAAGATCGATTATCTTATCGAAGAGATTTTGATTGGATTTGAAAAATTAAAGAAAACAGGAATCGAGCGTTGTTTTGCAGGGATCGATACATGGGCAGTCGATTACTGTTTGATTGACGAACAAGGGGAACGGATGAATGATCCGATCGCTTATCGGGACGATCGTACCGATGAAGCAGTAAAACAGTTTTCTGAAATCTATTCTCTAGATAAGTTGTATGAGCAAACAGGGATTCAGATCCAGCCTTTCAATACCTTATTTCAATTGTTTGTCGAAGAAAAAGACCATTTGGCAAAAGCACATAAATTATTATTGATTCCTGATTATTTAGGCTACGTCTTTACTGGCAATATGGTGACGGAGAAAACCAATGCGTCTACTATGCAGCTGCTGAATGCAGGAACAAAAGAGTGGGAAACAGAACTTCTTGAAAAAGTTGGTGTCGCGAAAGAATTATTTCCTCCATTGACAGAGCCGGGAACGATACTAGGAGATTTGCAAAAAGAAAAATTCTCAAAATATGATTTGCCAGATGTGACCTTTATCACAGTAGCAAGTCATGATACGGCGTCAGCTGTATTAGGCACACCAGGGCAAGGAGAACAGTGGGGCTATATCAGCAGCGGGACATGGTCGCTTTTAGGGATGGAAACAAAGATCGCCAATGTTTCTCGCGCCGCTTTTTCTGAGAATTACACGAATGAATGGGGCGCTCATAATACGGTGCGTTTCTTGAAAAACATCATGGGGATGTGGTTGATCCAGGAAGTTGCTCGAATGCAGGAGTACGAATACAGTTACGCGGAATTGGCAGAACTTGCTGCAAAAGAAAAGCCGCTGCAACAAGTGATGGAAATCAATGACCCTCGATTTTTGAATCCTAAAAATATGATAGAAGAGATTCAGCAATACTGTTTTGAAACAGAGCAACCAGTCCCTGTCTCACCGGGAGCTATCGCTCGTTGTGTGTATGATAATCTTGCTCTTTGTTACGCACAAGAGCTAATCAAAGTAGAACACTTGACTGGAACGAAATTGGAAAAACTGCACATCGTAGGGGGCGGATCGAATAATCGCTTACTGAATCAATTGACAGCAGATTATGCCGGAATCATTGTAGAAGCAGGTCCTAGTGAAGCCACAGCAATCGGGAATATTGCCATGCAAATGCTCAGTACAGGTCAGTTTTCGAATATAGAACAAGCAAGAAATGTAATCAAACAGTCGTTTCCATGTGAAACTTTTTACCCAGATGAAAATAAGCAAAACACGAATGAATGGTACGTGAATAAAATCAAAGGAGTAATCGTATGAACACGATTGAAAGAAATTACGAACAAGCAAAAGAAAAATATGCAACTATCGGTGTAGATACAGATGCTGTACTAGAAAAGATGCAGAACATCAAAATTTCTATGCATTGTTGGCAAGGAGACGATGTCAAAGGTTTCTTGACACCGGATGGCGAATTGACTGGTGGAATCATGGCAACAGGAAATTTCCCAGGAGCTGCACGGACACCCGAAGAGCTTAGACAAGATTTGGAGAAGGCATATTCGTTGATACCGGGCAAACATAAATTGAATCTTCATGCTATCTATTTGGACACAGAAGAAGCGGTCGATCTCAATGAAATTGAGCCGAAACATTTTGAAAAATGGGCAGAGTGGGCAAAAAAAGAAGAAATCGGTCTTGATTTCAACCCGACTTTCTTTTCGCATCCAATGATGAAAGACGGCTTTACATTGGCTCATCCAGATAAAGAAGTTCGTGAATACTGGATCGAACACGGGAAAAGAAGCCGTAAAATCGCAGAATACTTTGGAAAAGAAACTGGACAAACATGTATCAATAACTTTTGGGTACCTGATGGGATGAAAGACAATCCAATCGACCGTTTTACCCCACGGAAACGTTTGATGGAATCGCTCGATGAAATTTTTACAGAAGAGCTAGATGAACGGTATGTACAAGATGCAGTAGAAAGCAAACTATTTGGTTTAGGCGCTGAAGCTTATACAGTCGGTTCCCATGAATTTTATATGGGTTATGGGTTGACTCGTGACAAACTTGTTTGTCTAGATGCTGGACATTTTCATCCAACAGAAGTGATTTCCAATAAATTGTCTTCCTTAGCTTTATTTAGCAAAGGAATCATGTTGCACGTTTCTCGTCCAGTTCGTTGGGATTCAGATCATGTCGTTTTGATGGATGATGAATTGCAGGAAATTGCTAAAGAATTAGTCCGTAACGAATTATTGGAAAAAACGAATATCGGTCTGGATTTCTTTGATGCAACGATCAATCGTATCGCTGCTTGGGTCATTGGTACGAGAAATACACAAAAAGCATTGATGAAAGCTATGCTGGAACCAGTTGAGCGATTGAAAGAAATGGAGCTGGCTTTTGACTTTACTTCAAGAATGGCTTACACGGAAGAATTGAAAGATTTCCCGTATGCCGATGTATGGAATTATTTCTGTTACAAAAATCAAGTTCCAGTTGGTTTGGATTGGCTGGAAGAAGTCCAAGAATATCAAAAAGACGTGTTGGGATTAAGAAAATAGGAGTGTGGCTATATTGAAAAAAATAGATATTTTACAAGCGCCTTATGTGAAAGAAATGATTGAAACGACATCGAATCTTTATCGCTTGGGTTGGGATGAACGAAATGGCGGGAATATTTCTTATTTACTCAAAGAAGAAGAAATCACACCGTTCTTGGATCCTGAAAAAGTGACCCGTCGCATCTCGATGATTTTTGATGCCAGCCGTTTAGCAGGATGTTATTTTATTGTAACTGGTTCAGGAAGATATTTTAAAAATGTAGCGAGCGAACCTGCCGAAAACCTTGGAATCGTTCGAGTTGCCGAAGATGGCAAAACATTAGAGCTTTTGTGGGGGTTAGAAAATGGCTGCCTTCCTACAAGCGAGTTGCCAAGTCATTTTATGAGTCATATCGCCCGTTTAGAAGTAGACCCAGATAATCGGATCGTTATGCATTGCCATGCTAGCCATTTATTAGCGATGAGCTTTACGCATGAATTAGACGAACGTTCCTTTAGTCGTACGCTGTGGCAAATGTGTACGGAATGTTTAGTTGTTTTTCCAGAAGGGATTTCCATCATTCCGTGGATGGTTCCGGGAACAAATGAGATTGGAGAAGCAACAGCTGAAAAAATGAAAGAAACTCGATTGGTTTTATGGCCGCAACATGGAATCTACGGGTCAGGAAAAGACATGGATGAAGTCTTTGGTTTGATCGAGACAGCAGAAAAGGCAGCAGAAGTCTATACGTACGTCAAAGCGCAAGGACCAATCTTGCAAACAATCACAGATGAGAATTTGTGGCGTTTAGCAGATGCGTTTGGTGTTACTCCGAAAGCAGGTTATTTGGAGGAAGTTCATACGAAAGTAGGGGTCTGACATGGTGAAAAAAGCCTTTTGCATGAAAGTTTACCCAGAAAAACAAGAAGAATACAAAAAAAGACATGATGAACTTTGGCCAGAGATGCGCACAGCACTTCGTGAACATGGGGTCATCGACTATTCGATCTATCTTGATCCGAGTACAAGTTTATTATTTGGTTACTTAGTGGTCGAGGATGAAGAGTTATGGGGAAAAATGGCAAATACACCGATCAATCAAAAATGGTGGAAATACATGGAAGATATCATGGAAACAAATCCAGATGCCTCCCCAGTCAGCCGTGAATTGACACCAGTCTTTGAACTGTAGAAACAAGCAACTGGGCAACCGGTTGCTTGAGATTCTTTCGTTTTCATTGTGAAAAATAACGCAAATTAGGAGGAATAGAAAATGAGTAATCGAATGATTTTAAATGAAACATCGTATTTTGGAAAAGGAGCGATTGAGTCAATCGTTCCCGAATTTCAGCAGCGAGGATTCAGCAAAGCAGCTGTCATTACTGATAAAGGATTGATCGAACATGGCATAGCGACAAAAGTAACAAAGCTTTTGGATAATGCAGCAATCGATTATGCTTTATACGACGGGATCGTACCTAACCCAACAATCCAAAATGTAAAAGACGGAGTGGCTTTTGTTAAAGAGGCAGAGGCAGACTGTTTGATCGCAATCGGTGGAGGTTCGCCAATCGATACGGCAAAAGCCATTGGGATTATTTTGACGAATCCAGAGTTTTCAGATGTTATCAGCTTAGAAGGTGTTGCTGATACAAAAAATCCATGTTTACCTATCTTAGCTGTACCAACGACTTCTGGGACAGCAGCAGAGGTAACGATCAACTACGTCATCACAGATGAAGCAAATCACCGAAAATTCGTCTGTGTCGATCCTCATGATATCCCAATCGTTGCGTTCATCGACAGTGACATGATGATGGGAATGCCAAAAAAATTGGCTGCGTCAACAGGGATGGATGCTATGACGCATGCTATCGAAGGGTTGATCACAAAAGGCGCTTGGGAAATGACTGATATGCTGCATTTGAAAGCAATTGAAATCATTGGTCATTCTTTGGAAGCTTCTGTAGAGGGTGATCAAAATGGACGAGAAAAAATGGCATTAGGACAATATATTGCAGGAATGGGCTTCTCAAATGTAGGTTTAGGACTGGTACATGGGATGGCTCATCCGTTAAGTGCATGGTACAACATCCCGCATGGTGTAGCGTGTGCAGCGCTCTTGCCAACGGTCATGAAATATAACAAAGAATATACTGGAGAAAAATACCGTGAAATCGCTCTTGTGCTAGGGATCAAAGGAGCAGCTGAAATGTCTTTAGAAGATGTAAGAGATGCAGCTTGCGGTGAGATCGATCGATTGAGCAAAGCGGTTGGAATCCCAGCGACCATTTCTGAGTTAGGTGTAAAAGAAACGGATATCCCAGCAATTGCAGAAGATGCTTTGCGAGATGTATGTACACCAGGAAATCCAAGAGAAACGACAGTAGAAGAAATCATTGCCTTGTATCAAAGCTTGATGTAAAAACGAAGCGGATCTTTAACTTTGAGTTGCCTATAAAGAGAAATAGCAGTTTGTATCCGGTTCTCTCTTTTAAATTGATGATATTTCCGCTATAATTTTTCTTATAAAGAAATAGGAGAATATTATATGGAAAATAAAAAACCTTATGGAACTGTATTGATCAAAGCTTCTAAAATACTAGACTATTTAGCAGAAAATCCAGACATCTCTTTGCAGACAATCGCAAAGGGTGTGGGAATGACTTCTTCTACAGTCTTGAAAATACTAGATACTTTACTGATGATCGGCTATGTAAATAAAAATTCAGAGAAAAATTATCGTTTAGGTGCAAAGCTTATTCGCTACGCGAATAAAAACATTGAACAAATCGATTTGGTAGAACTGACTTTACCATTTTTAGAACAGTTGCAGCAAAAGATCGATGAGACTATCCACTTAGGGGTATTGGACAACAATGAGATTTTGTACGTGAACAAACTAGATCCAAAACATCAAACGATCCGTATGTCTTCAAAAATCGGAATCACCCGACCATTATACAATTCTGCGATGGGTAAAGCCGTATTAGCAGAATTCAGTGAAGAGCAGTACACTGATTATCTTGAAAAACATCCGTTGATTCCTTACACGGAGTACACGATTACCAATGCCTTGCGTTTGAAAAAGGAAATCCAAACGGTAAAAGAAACCCACGTCGCATTTGACGATGAAGAAATCGAACGTGATATTTTTTGTATAGGAGCTTCAATCGTGAAAAACGAACAAATCATTGGTGCATTTAGTGTAAGTATGCCGAAATATCGTTTAACAGATGAGACAAAAGAACAAATAATCAGTGCCCTCAAGCAAACAAAAAGCGAAATCGAGCAAAGAATTCAAAAATAACGAAAAAAGCGTTTGCATTTTTTCTTTTCTGCCGTATAATATGGGTATAGATTTCCAAGTTATAAAATAAAATTTCTAAATAGGAAATAGGTGGAGAAGATGAAAAAAATTGATATTTTATCTCGATTGAAAAACGCCGGAGTGATTGCGGTGGTACGCGGAAAAAGTAAAGAAGAAGCTTTGAATGCTTGCCACGCAATCATCAAAGGTGGTCTAACTGGTATTGAGTTGACTTTTACAGTCCCTCAAGCGGATCAAGTAATCAAAGAACTTTTGTCATTCTACAAAAATCAACCAGAAATAGTGATTGGCGCAGGTACAGTATTAGACGCTGTCACAGCTCGCTTGGCTATCTTAGCTGGCGCAGAGTATATTGTTAGCCCTTCCTTTGATCAAGAAACGGCAGAGATGTGCAATCTGTATCAAATCCCTTACTTACCAGGATGTATGACGATTACCGAAATCAAAACAGCGCTGAAAAGCGGGGTAGATATCGTCAAACTATTTCCTGGAAGCGCTTATGGACCAAGTATCATTTCTGCCTTCAAGGCACCGATGCCTCAAGTCAATATCATGCCAACTGGTGGTGTGAGTCTGGACAATATGAAAGAGTGGTTCGATGCGGGTGTCGTAACAGTCGGAGTAGGTGGGAACCTTTTAGCACCTGCAGCTACAGGAGATTTTGACAAAGTAACGGAAGTCGCGCAACAGTATGCAGCAAAAATGAAAGAAATCAAGAGGTAGCTGCTTATGGGAAAAGTAGTGACACTTGGAGAAATCATGTTGCGATTGTCCACAGAACAGGGAACCCGCATCGATTCAAGTGAACGATTCGCTGCCCATTATGGCGGAGGGGAAGCAAACGTAGCAATTTCTTTAGCTAATTACGGACATGACGCGGTTTTTGCTACCAAAGTACCTGATAACGCATTGGGAAAAGCAGTCAAAAAGCACTTGCAATGCTATGGAGTAGATACGAAACAAGTATTATCTGGCGGGCCAAGACTAGGTACTTATTATATGGAAACTGGTAGTGGCGAACGCGCCGCCTCAGTGATCTATGATCGTGCCGGATCAAGCTTTGCTGAAATGGATCATTTGGAATGGTCGCTAGAGGAGTTATTCCAAGGAATAGATATATTTCATGTTTCAGGGATCACCCCAGCTTTGTCTAAAAAATGGCAAAAAATGACGAAACAAGTGATAGAAGTTGCAAAAAAAGCTGGCTGCCTGATCAGCTTCGATATCAATTATCGCGGGAAATTATGGACACAGAAAGAAGCCAGCGAAGTAATCCATCAGCTTTTACCTTTAGTAGATATCTGTTCAGCTGGAAAAATGGATGCTCTTTATTTGTTAGGTATCGAGAAAGCACCAGAAGCAGAAGAACAACCGCTGATTTATTATTATCAAAAAATGCAGGAAAAGTTCCCGAATATTCAGGTGTTTTATTCGACCAAACGTACCGTTCATTCAGCAAGTGAAAATGAATTGAAGGGGACATTGTGGATGAACCATGAATATGTGGAATCCCAAGTCCATAGAATCACCCCAATCGTGGATCGAGTAGGTGGCGGAGATGCTTTTGCAGGTGGCGTGCTCCATGGGATTTTATCCAATATGCCCCCGCAAGAAATCATTGATTTTGCTACGGCAGCTTCTGCCTTGAAGCATACGATCCATGGGGACTGCAACCAATTCAGTCAAGAAGAAGTCGCACAATTTTTAGCATGCGGCTCTGGAAAAATCATTCGATAGAAGGAGTAGAAGAAAATGCAAGAAATGGAAACACGTTATACACACAGTCCAGAAGATATCCGTCATTATTCAACGGAACAATTGAGAAAAGAGTTTTTAGTAGAAAAGGTATTCGAACCAGGAAAAATCAGTTTGACTTATACACACAACGATCGAATGATCTTTGGTGGCGTGACACCTACTGAAAAAGAATTAGAAATCACATTAGACAAAGAACTAGGTGTCGATTACTTCTTAGAACGTCGCGAACTAGGTGTGATCAATATCGGTGGACCAGGATTCATCGAAATCGATGGGCAAAAAGAAGAAATGAAAAAACAAGACGGCTATTATATCGGAAAAGAAACACGACATGTCGTATTTTCTTCTCAAGATGCTGAAAACCCAGCTAAATTCTATATTAGTTCTGTTCCAGCACATCATAAATATCCAAATGTAAAAATCAGTATTGACCAAGTAAAACCAATGGAAACTGGTGAAGGTCTGACATTGAATGAACGTAAAATCTATCAATACATCCATCCAAATGTATGCGAAAGCTGTCAATTACAAATGGGTTATACGATTTTAGAACCAGGAAGTGCTTGGAATACGATGCCTTGTCATACACATGAACGTCGTATGGAAGCTTATGTCTACTTTGATTATGCCAATGAAGATACACGTGTGTTCCACATGATGGGCAAACCAGATGAAACAAAACATTTAGTCGTAGACAATGAACAAGCTATTATTTCACCAAGCTGGTCGATCCATTCAGGTGTAGGTACAAGCAATTACTCATTCATCTGGGCAATGTGCGGAGAAAACATCACCTATACAGACATGGATATGGTGCAAATGGATCAATTAAAATAAGCATAAGGGAGAGAAAATGATGGAATTTAATATGGATATGTTTCGTTTAGATGGAAAAGTAGCATTAGTCACCGGTGCCGTCTATGGTATTGGATTTGAGATTGCACGCTCTTTAGCTACAGCAGGGGCAAAAATCGTATTTAATAACTTGAATCAAGAATCAGTTGATGAAGGTATAGCGCATTATAAAGAAGCGGGCATCGATGCAAAAGGTTATGTCTGCGATGTAACTGATGAAGATGCGGTTCAAGCGATGGTTCAGCAAATCAAAGAAGATGTAGGTTCAGTTGATATTTTAGTCAATAATGCAGGGATCATCAAACGGACACCGATGATCGAAATGGATGCGGCTGACTTCCGTCAAGTGATCGACGTGGATTTAAATGCTCCATTTATCGTTTCAAAAGCAGTTATTCCAGATATGATCGAAAAAGGCGGCGGTAAAATCATCAATATCTGTTCTATGATGAGTGAATTAGGACGCGAAACGGTCAGTGCTTATGCTGCGGCAAAAGGCGGATTAAAAATGCTAACGAAAAACATCGCTTCTGAATACGGTCAATACAATATCCAATGTAATGGAATTGGACCAGGTTATATTGCTACACCACAAACTGCCCCATTACGCGAAACACAAGAAAACGGTGAACGTCATCCATTCGATCAATTTATCGTTGGACGTACGCCAGCAGCACGTTGGGGCGAGCCAATCGATTTGGCTGGACCATCTGTCTTCTTGGCTTCTAGCGCATCGGATTTCGTTAACGGTCATGTCTTGTATGTAGACGGCGGCATACTTGCCTATATCGGAAAACAACCTTAAACGAGGTTTAGTACACTATTTAGTGGAGAGGTTATGAAATCAGCAGCTTGAACGAATACCGAAGGACAGCTGATTAAATATCATTTATCCAAAAAAAGGAGTATGACGTAAATCAGTCATACTCCTTTTTCTGTGCGTCTTCCATACTTCACTAAGTGGATCCCTCTTGCTTCACACCAATCCTTCACTGGACCGGAAAAGATGAGAGATTGTTGGTGGAGGGACGCGGTATTCGTTGCGCCGACCATGGTATAAAGCAGACGAAGTTCCTCTTGCCATTGTTTCATCAGCATAATGGTTTCTTCCACGCCATGATTCATCAGATGAGTCAATACAGTTCCTGAAGTGCCCACTGCTTTTGCGCCGAGACAAAGGGCTTTAAATATATCATAGGCATTGCGGATACCTCCGGAGGCTAGGATTTCCATAGAAGTGTCTGCTTCATTTGCTTCAAGCAATGAGGCGACTGTCGATTGCCCCCAATCAGCTAGATAATTCAGTTCTCGCTTGGAGCGACGGGCGTTTTCAATCTGGGTGAAACTTGTCCCACTTCGACCGCTGATATCAACTGTATGAACCCCTAAAGAAGCTAAATCATTGATTGTTTCTCTTGTCATGCCAAACCCGACTTCTTTTACGATAAGGGGAACGTCAATGGCTGTTTGAATCTCTTGGATAAGTGCTTTCCAGTTAGTAAAATCACGGTCTCCCTCAGGCATGACCAACTCTTGAGGTGCATTCAAATGAATCTGTAAGGCATCTGCGTGAAACAATCGGATAGCTTCTTGGGCTCTTTCGACAGAAGTTCCTGCACCGATGTTGGCAATGATTTTCCCGTGAGGATATTCTTGTCGCATAATTGTATAAGTATCGGCTAAAGAAGGGTCCTTCAAGGCAGCGCTGACTGAACCAGTGGCAATCATCAAATCTGCTTCTCTTGCGATGATTGCAAGGTCTTGATTGATTTTTTTTGTTTTTTCGCTTCCGCCAGTCATCGCATTGATATAAAACGGGCTGCTTAGTGTAAACCCAGCTGCTTGTGTACTTAGATCGACATCAGCAACTGCTGTTTGCGGCAAAGGGTTATGAATGACCCGTACGAAATCAAATTCATTTTTTTGCTTATCATGAAAGGCTTTAGCTAGTGAAACATGTTCATCTTTTCGATTCATCGGTTTTCCTTTCTTTGATCGCTATAGACATGTAACGGTAGGGGGGTGATTTCTGCTTTTTCCCATGCACTCATTAAAGGAAGGATGCCAGATTTCTGATCAACGATTACGATGCCGCAATCCCCACCACCTGCACCGGAAGACTTTGCAGCCCCTTCATACTGTTCAGCTAAATTACATAATTTATTCAAAGCAGGTGTTTCGATAACAACCCCGGTGATAGCCGATAAATCATGCAGTAATTGTCGGTTTTTTCGAATCATCTGTTGGATCAACGTAACATTATCTTCTTTAAATCCTTTGATCATTTCGTTGACGCATTCTGTACTGTTTTTTAAGAAAAGCTGATAAGCCACCATTTTATCTTCTCTCGAACGGTGAACTTGATCGACCAAATCAGAGGTAGAGGCAGGGCTACCCGTCCAACCAATCAATAAACGTAGATCTTCAGGAGCAATCAATGGCTCAATTGAGAGACCTGGCCAATCCATGGCAAGTAACTGACTGATGGAATGCTGAGTTTCTTGTTCTTGGAGCCAAGGATGGTCGAAGGTCGAGAAGGCGATCCAGCCACCATAACAGCTAGCAGCGATGTCGCCGCAAGAACCATTATCTTGAACTGCTAAATTAGCGAGTGCTGCGATCTTGAAAATCTCTAGCTGAGATAAATTCAATGCGTAAAAAACATTCAAGGCTTTGACCGTTGCAACAGTAACAGCGCCGCTAGAACCTAATCCGTATTTCCGACCATTTGAACTGTCTAGCTCGCTTGTTACTTTCAGATCATAAAAGGATAAAAGAATGTTTTTTTCTTGTGCATACTTTTCAGTCAATCGAATAGCAGCAAGGATATAATGAAAAGGATTTTCCCGAATATCTAAAACTAATTCCCCGTTACGTCTTGTCCAACGTACAGGCATCCCGCTATATTGTGCAGATTGGATACTTCCGACTTTTCGTGCGGACTCTACAGTGACTGTCACGAATTGATCGACTGCAGCGATAACTGCCGGATGACCTGTTTCAACAACTGCATATTCTCCGGCAATATAGAGTTTGCCTGGTGCAGATACTTCAATCATAAAAATCTCCCTTTATTCAATAATCGCAATTCCTGGACCAGCGTGGGCAGTAATTACTTGTTCTTTGCTAAATAATTTAGTAAATGTTTCTTGTACCTCAGATAAATGGCTGTTTTCCACTAAAACTTTGACATTAGGGCCAGCATCCATCGTAAAGTAGCATGGAATGCCTTGCTTTCTCAATTGCCGCACCGCATCCATCGCTTTTAAGCTGTCAGGAGACCAGTAAGTGAAAGGTGGTTGGGCAGCTAAAGTCGTTCCGTGCATTTTTAGTCCGTTTCTTTCCATCGTTTCTCCGAGAAGTTGGAAATCTTTTGTTTTGATTGCTTGTTTCAATTGATATAGATCCCCTTCAACGGAATCTAACCAGCCTTGATAAAAACTGGATGTTTCGACTGTCCGACGCATCCCATTTCTGCTAGACACTTCTTTTTTCTGATCGTTGATCAAAATGAAAACCATTGCTAGATCGTCTTCGAAAGAATCAGAAGGGACTGGTTTGGCATAAGAGCTTAAGTCATCATGACCTTTTTCCCATTCGACGAAACCACCAAAAATACTTCGGCAAGCTGAACCAGACCCGCGTCGAGCAAATCTTGAAAGAGAAAGATCGTCTAATCCAAGCTTAAGGGCAGTATTACAAGCGCCTGCTAAAGCAGCTAGCCCGCTAGCAGAGGATGCTAATCCGGCTGCGGTAGGAACGAAATTCTGACTGATTACTGAAGCTTTTAGTGAGATGCCGGCTTCTTTACGAAAAAGGTCAAGAAACTGACTAACTTTTTTTGTTGCTTTTTCGTCTTGCAAGGTGTCATCTAGATAGAATTCATCTGCTATATAGCTATCAGAAAAGATAACTTCTGTTTCGGTATAAAATGCATCCAATGTCAACGAAAGACTGTTGTTCATCGGAAGGATGAGTGCTTCATTTTTCTTACCCCAATATTTGATTAGGGCAATGTTGGTATATGCGCGTGCTTTGCCTTTAAACATAGGTATGTACTCCTAATCCTTGTATCCAAGTTTCAGCCGCACCCACATCTTCAAGTGCTTGACTGATTTCTTGGGCTTTTGTTTTTGTTTGTGCTAATGCAATCATGCAGCCACCGCGTCCGCCGCCAGTTAATTTAGCCCCTAATGCACCGGTATCTTTAGCTGTTTGGATCAGTAAATCAAGGAAATCGTTGCTGATCGTCAGTTTTTCCAGAAGTGATTGTGATTCATCCATTGTTTGAGCTAACATTCCTGGTGAATTTTCAATGATTGCTTGCTTCGCTTGCTTTGTCAAGTATCCTAATTTTTGAATCATTTGTCCAGTTTCATGTGGTTGTCTTTCAAACAGGTGAGCGACATCTTTGACGGCTTCTCTTGTTTGTCCTTTGATTCCTGTATCAGCGACAATCAAAAAAGCATCAATATTCAAAGAAAAATAATCAAAAGGATGCCCTTTTGTAAAATAAATTGGCTGCAAGCTGCTAGTAGCGGCTGCATCGATCCCACTAGGATTACCATGTGCGATTTTTTCCGAAAGTTGTACATTCTCTAATAGTATTTCACGAGACAAAGGGAGTGCTAAGTAATCATAAAAAGCACGAGTGACTGCTGTGGCGACCGCAGCACTTGATCCCATTCCACGTTCAGCAGGAATCGTGCTTTCGATGGTTAGTTGCAAGTTTTTATGGATATCATGCTCTTTTTTTAAATGGATGAATAATTTTTTGATATTTTTTAATGTATGAGGAGCTTCGGCTAAATTTCCTGAATAGTAGGAAGAAACCAATTGATCGTCCATTGCATCCAGCTCTTCAAGGAATGCGGTGACTTTTGTTGCATAAAAAGGAAAGGCAATCGCCGGTTCTCCATAAACAACCGCGTGCTCGCCCATCAAGATAATCTTTCCGCTTGATTCTCCTTGGCCATAGTTTGCCATAATCTAACTCCTTCTCACGTAAAAGTGATTTTTAAGCAAAAAATAAAGCGCCCAAAACGAGTTGCGCTGCTTCACGAAATTTTTTGTCCGCTAAGGGTCTCAAAAAACATTCCTTCTTTATTTTACTAAAATCATCCCAGAAGTAAAACTAAGAATACGTTTTCTAAAGGAAAAACCCTTTTTTCTTAAGAATTTTTTGACCTTTTTACTTTTTTGACTAGAAAAAAATACGATTGACACTACTAGATATTGGGGGTATATTTAAAAAGGTTGGAGTTAAACACAATATTTAGTGATGAAGTGAGCTGGAGGTAAATGAGCGTGATCGTTTTAGCAGGTACAATTGGTGCCGGAAAATCAAGTTTGACAGAAATGATGGCTGAACACTTTGATAGTCAGGCATTTTATGAATCAATTGATGATAATGAAGTCTTGCCCTTATTTTATGCAAACCCTGAACAGTATGCTTTTTTGCTGCAAATTTATTTTTTGAATAAACGTTTTGCAAGCATCAAACAAGCAATGAAAGATGACAATAATGTATTGGACCGTTCGATTTATGAAGATTCGCTGCTTTTCCATCTAAATGCAGATCTAGGAAGAGCGACGGAAACGGAAGTTCGTGTGTATGATGAACTTCTGGAAAACATGATGGAAGAGCTGCCCTATGCTGCCCATAAAAAACACCCGGATTTATTAGTTCATATTCGTGTATCATTTGATACGATGCTAGAACGGATCGAGAAACGTGGTCGTTCATATGAACAATTGTCCTTTGACCCAAGTCTGTACGATTATTACAAAGAATTGAACAGACGGTATGATCAATGGTATGAAGAATACAAAGAAAGTCCAAAAATCCAAATCGATGGAGATCGCTATAATTTTGTGGAAGATTCTCAAGCAAAAGAAGAAGTCTTGAAAATGATCGAAGAAAAATTAGCAGAAATCCGCCAAACTGAATTAGCCATTTGATATAAAGCTACTCAAAAAAAGGATGCTCCTTTATTTGAGTAGCTTTTTTCTTTATACTAGAAACAAATATCAGGAGGATGGAGTATGCGGGAAAAACACTATTTTAATCAAGAACGTAATTTTTGGATCAATATACAGCAAGATGATGTGCTAGCTGTTAAAAATTTAAAAGAAGAATATGGCATCAGCGATGAGATGCTGACTTATTCTCTAGATAAAAATGAGCGGGCGCGCGTAGAATATGACTCTTTTGATGAAGCGTTACTACTTGTATCAAATGTCCCACACCAACAAAAAGTCGATAATCATTACGAAACTAGCCCTATCGCTTTTATTTTAAAAGAAGATGGTTTGTTTACATTTACCACGCCGAATACCGAGTATGTGATTCGACTGATTCGATCACTTTTGGAGCGAATGCCAGACATGAGTGTATACAGTTTATTGTTTCGTACATTATTTTTAATTTCTGATTCCTTTTTTCCTTTAATCGAGGAAGTAAATAGCGAACGTCAACGGCTCAACCTAAAGTTAAGGGAAAAAACAACAAACAAGAATCTACTGCAACTTTCAGATTTAGAGATTGGTTTGGTTTACTTAGTTACAGGAACAAAACAAAATGTAGTACTTTTGGAACAAATCAAGGCATTGGCCATTTATCGCAAGTTGTCAGAAAAGGAAAAGGAAGAGTTGGACGATGCACTGATCGAAGCACGACAAGCAGTTGAAATGACGAACTTAGCTTCGCAGATTTTAGATCAGCTTTCTGGCACTTATAATAATTTGCTGAATAATAATTTGAATGACACGATGAAGTTTTTGACTGTCTGGTCGCTGATCTTGACTGTACCGACTATTGTGACAGGATTTTTCGGGATGAATCTTAAGCTACCATTTACCCATTCCGTTTTCGGATGGGGAATCGCCTTGATCATCAGTCTGGTTTTATCTGTTTGGATGCTCATTGCACTATGGAGGCGGATTCGTTGATCTAGTCTTTGATCTGCAAACCAAGAGCTTGAGCAATCACAAGTGCTTGCTCCTGGTTGACAATCAGTCCTGCCAAATAATCTTGAGATAAAGCAATGGTAGTGAAGAAATTAGTCGTAAAGTCTAATCCCTTCAGAGAAGTTCGGAACCAATTCGAACCAGTTAACTGATTGTCAGACAAAAAAAGATTTTTCCAAGTGACCTCATAAAATTCGCTGTCTTCTAACTGGCAATGATCGAAGGATACGGCTTTCAAGTTTGTGCTGCTAAAGGAAGACATCGAAGCAATGCAGTCAGTGAAAGTGCAGTCTCTAAGATAACTTTCGGCAAAATTCGTACCTGTTAATTTACATTGATGAAACACGACTTGGTGGAAACTGCCACCAATCCACTCCAGATTGGAAAAATCACACTTTTCAAAAATGACATTACTGCATTCAAAATGACGTAAAGCTGTTTTTTGCATGGTCAGTTTTTGGACATGACTCTCTCTTAATACCATATTTTTAGCATCAAGATAGCTTTGATCACCTCCATTGACCAGAAGACCAGAGAGGATTTCTTCATCTTCTAAATAAAAATCTCCTTTTGTCAGAGGAGGAAGAGAAGGTGGGATAGGTTCGATTTTTTTCATGTGAATTCACCTCGTTTTTCTTTAGTATAGCAAAGAAGTGGGAGTCACTGCTAGAAAGTCTGCTAGACCAATCATTTTCAGAAAAGGAAGAAAAACTGTATGAAAAACATTGACATAAGGATTGGTTTTTGCTATACTATGATGGTTGAGAAATAAAAGCAGAAGCACCCGCTTCTCGCCTTAGTTGATAATGTCACTGGGCTAGATAGTTTTCACTGGTTCTATTAGGTGAAGTACGCGCGGGTTCTGTAAGAGAACTCGTTTTTTTATTGCCGTTTATTCGGTAAGCTTTTCTTTCTCTCATAATATTTGGAGGTGAATGACCATAGCAAAGGATATGATGGTTAACGACGGCATTCGTGCACGAGAGTTACGATTGATCGGTTCAGATGGTGAGCAATTAGGAGTTAAGACAAAAGCAGAAGCATTGAATATTGCAGAACAAGCAAACTTGGATCTTGTGTTAGTTGCCCCTGGTGCGAAACCACCAGTTGCGCGAATCATGGACTACGGTAAATACCGTTTCGAACAACAAAAGAAAGACCGCGAAGCGCGTAAAAAACAAAAAGTGATCAATGTAAAAGAAGTTCGCTTAAGTCCTACGATCGACTTGAATGACTTCAATACAAAACTTCGTAATGCACGTAAGTTCTTGGAAAAGGGCGATAAAGTGAAAGCTTCTATCCGTTTCAAAGGCCGTGCCATTACCCATAAAGAAATTGGTCAAAAAGTCTTGAATCGCTTAGCTGAAGAAACTGCTGATATTGCAACAGTGGAACAAAAAGCGAAAATGGACGGACGCAGCATGTTCTTGACGCTGGCACCGAAAAACGACAGTAAGTAATTTGAATGACTAACTGGCTGTTGGACAGCCGATAGTCGGATAACGAAAGATTTTGAGGAGGAAATATAGTCATGCCAAAACAAAAAACACACCGCGGATCAGCAAAACGTTTCAAACGTACTGGTAAAGGCGGATTGAAACGCTTCCGCGCGTTTACAAGTCACCGTTTCCACGGCAAAACAAAAAAACAACGCCGTCAATTGCGTAAAGCAAGCATGGTTTCTAGTGGCGACTTCAAGCGTATTCGCCAACAACTAGCAAAAATGAAATAAGAAGTACAAATAACAGAATCTGAAGATTTATTTTTATTAGGAGGAATTATACATGGCACGTGTTAAAGGTGGAACAGTAACTCGTAAACGTCGTAAAAGAGTGCTAAAATTAGCAAAAGGTTACTACGGTTCAAAACACACTTTATTTAAAACAGCAAAAGAACAAGTAATGAATTCATACAACTACGCATATCGTGATCGTCGTCAAAAGAAACGCGACTTCCGTAAATTGTGGATTGCTCGTATCAACGCAGCAGCTCGTATGAATGGCTTGAGCTACTCAAAATTAATGCACGGTTTGAAAGTTGCTGAAATCGACATCAACCGTAAAATGTTAGCTGACTTGGCTGTAAACGATGCAGCAGCATTTACTGCATTGGCTGACCAAGCAAAAGACGCTTTGGCTAAATAAGCTAAACAATTATAAAGAGGAAAGAAGATAACGAAAAGTTATGTTCTTTCCTCTTTTTTTGTTTCCAATTCTTCACCATAGAAAACGGGATAACAACGTATAAGTCTAAAATAGCATAATTAAGGTTTTTTAATTGAAATCCGAACATTTATGGTCATCCTCTAATGAAAGCGCTAACTACATAAGCTAGAATGAACTTAACTGATATATTAGTTTGTTTATCAGAAAAATAAAATGGACGGAGGAATAACATGAGTGATATTATTATTGGTATTTTGTTAGTTATCTCATTCTTTTTCATGGTCTGGTACTGTGTAAAGGGCTACAACTTGATGGTCGGTTTTGCCATCATGGCGACTGTATGGATGGGATTAGCACTAGTGGGAAACACGTTTTCGCCGAACCCGGCGATGGAAGGGCAAGGAGTAATCGATGTATTGACGCATATCTATACGACTGGACCTGCTGAGTACGCGAAATCGATCTTGGTAAATGTCTTCTTTGGTGCCTTTTTCGGTCGTGTTCTAGTAGATAGCGGAATCGCAGCCACATTGATTCGTAAAGTAGTCGAACTTGGAGGGGACAAACCAAGAATCACGATGAGTTTGCTGTGTGTTGTAACCGCTGTTATATTCATGTCGATGACAGGAATTGGACCAGTGATTTCTATCGCAGTCATCGTTTTGCCGATCTTGATGTCTTTAGGAATCTCAGTACCAGTTGCGTTGTTCTCATTTATGGGCTCGATCATGGCTGGAATCTTTGCTAATATCGTCAACTTCAAACAGTATCAAACGATTTATGCTGGTTTCAACCCAGCAGCTGAAAGTTACACTTATAACGACTATTTCCAAATCGGTATGATTGGGATGGTTGTAAGTTTAGTTGTTGTACTAACGGTGGCTAATATATCAATGAATAAAAAGAAACGCTATGCAATGGCAGCAAACGTACCGGCTGAAGGTGACGACGCACCAATGATCTCATGGTTAGCCGTATTATTACCAGTTTTAGGGGTCGTTTTGTTAGATCTTCCAATCATCTTAGGTTTTATTCTAGCAGGTATTTGGGCATTGCTGTTTACTGGAAAATTGCGCGGAGGTTATAAAGAAATCTGTCGTCAATTTGCGAAATTATTTACAGATGGTGCAGTCGACGTCGCACCAATGGTCGGTTTCTTGATGACCTTAGCGATGTTCAATAACTCAGCTGCGTACGCTTCTCCTTATTTTTCAGCTATTTTCGGAGACTTGATACCGCAATCACCATTAGTCTTGGCAATCGTATTTGCTATATTGACACCACTAGGATTTTTCCGCGGTCCAATGAATCTAGTCGGTTCAGGATCAGCTATTTTAGCTGTTGTATTAGCTGTAAACCCAACAATGTCGCCAGCCTTTTTGTTCCCATTGTTTGCAATCACAACGATTGCCCCTCAGCATTTAGATATTACACAATCTTGGGTCGCTTGGGGATTAGGGTATACAAAAGTAACGTCTCGAGAATACATGAAGAAATCCATCCCAACTGGTTGGATCATCGGTGCGATCTTATGTTTGATTACATTCTTCTTGTACGGGAACGCCTAGTAAACAAAACGTCGATAGAAATGATTAGATGAATGGAGGAAAAGAAAATGAAACGTTTTGTGCGAATGGGAATTGATGTCGGTGGTACGCATACGAAAGCAGTGGCAATTGATAATGCGACACATGAAATCATCGGAAAGTCTTCAGTGAAAACGACCCACGATGATGTTCGTGGGGTAGCTGCAGGAGTCGTTCAATCTTTTCAAAATTGTTTGCGGGAAAATAATATTAGTCCAGAAGACGTTGTTTTTGTTGCACATTCTACTACGCAAGCGACGAATGCGCTGATTGAAGGGGACGTAGCAAAAGTCGGTGTAATCGGTATGGCAAAAGGGGGATTAGAAGGCTTTTTAGCAAAACGACAAACTAGATTGAACGATATCGATTTAGGGAATAAGAAAAAAATAGAGATCGTCAATGCATTCTTACCTGTCAAACACTTAAATGTAGACCGTGTTTCAGAAACGATTTCTTCTCTAGAAAGAGAAAGAGCGGAAGTTTTGGTTTCTTCTATGGCATTTGGAGTAGATAATGGGGAGCCAGAACGGGTCGTTTATGAAGCAGCATCGGTAAAATCGATTCCTACAACGATGGCTTCTGATATCACAAAATTATATGGATTGACAAGAAGAACTCGGACAGCAGCGATCAATGCGTCTATTTTACCCAAAATGCTAGATACGGCAACATCGACAGAAGACTCCGTACGAGAAGCAGGAGTCAATGTCTCTTTGATGATCATGCGCGGAGACGGCGGGGTAATGGAAATCAATGAAATGAAAAAACGACCTGTTTTAACCATGCTTTCCGGTCCAGCAGCATCAGTCATGGGCTCTTTGATGTACTTGAGAGCGTCTAATGGGGTTTATTTTGAAGTAGGCGGAACAACAACCAATATCGGGGTCATTAAAAATGGACGTCCAGCAATCGATTATTCAATTGTAGGTGGCCACCCAACATATATCTCTTCATTAGATGTTCGGGTTCTAGGTGTGGCAGGCGGTTCGATGGTACGGGCCAATCAGTCAGGAATCATCGATGTCGGTCCACGTTCTGCACATATTGCCGGTTTAGATTATGCAGTATTTACGGAGACAGAAAAAATCAAAGGTCCTAAGGTTGAATTTTTCTCTCCTAAAGAAGGAGACCCTGCTGATTACGTCAAGGTAGTGATGGAAGACGGAGAAGAAGTGACTATTACAAATACATGTGCAGCCAATGTCCTTGGATTAGTGCAAGAAGAACATTTTTCTTATGGAAATGTCCCATCTGCACGAAAAGCCATACAGGCATTAGCAGACTATTGTCATACGACGGTTGAAGACATCGCAGAGCAGATCATGGAAAAATCCTATGCTAAGATTGAACCAGTGATTTTAGAATTGGCAGACAAGTATCATTTGGAGAAAGATCAGATTTCTCTTGTAGGTGTAGGGGGCGGCGCTGCCTCTTTGATTACTTACTTCAGCAATAAAATGGGTGTGAAATATTCCATCCCTGAAAATGCTGAAGTGATCTCTTCTATTGGTGTGGCACTTGCAATGGTCCGAGATGTTGTAGAACGTATCATTCCTTCACCAAGTAAAGAAGATATCCGATCATTGAAAAATGAAGCGATGAATAAGGCGATTGAATCAGGTGCTATGCCAGAATCGATCGAAGTCCACGTAGAAATCGATCCACAGACTTCAAAAGTAACGGCTATCGCTACTGGTTCTACGGAAGTGAAAGCAACCGATCTAACCAAGGAGATCACAACAGAAGAAGCACTAGAGCTTGCTGCAGAGGATATGCGATTAAATAAAAATGAAGTTTGCTTATTGGAAAATACACCTTTCTTTTATGTATGCGGCGAACAGCATCGTTCAAAAAATGCTGGAAGTCTTCGGATCATCGACCAAAAAGGATTTATCAAGGTCCAACGTGGACATGCTTCTTGTCTGAAAACAACTGCAGCCAATTATATGGCAGCAGTCGAACAACTTTGGGAAGATATGGCAGTTTATCAAACGGAGTTGATCGCCCGACCAGAATTTTATCTCTGTTTAGGAGCAAGAGTCTCTGATTTTACAGCGACGGATCTGGAACAACTACAGCTTTTGATGGATCTGGAAGTATCTACTATGGAACCAGAGGAAGAAGTGATCGTCGTTGCCGGAAATATCAAACAAACATAAGTTAGAAGAGTTACTAAACAAATTACAACAGATCCCCGAAGAAATTTGGGGATTCTATCAGTTTCAGCGAGATTTGTTTTGGAAAAAGATTCCTTTGTCCAAGCAGAAAATCCTCATACCACAATCAATCGATTGTGGTATCGAAACGGCATGTAGCATCAAAAAAAAGTACCCTTTTGCCGATGTAGGAGAAATTTGTGAACAAATGGCTATTCCAATCGTTCCTTGTGAATCAGAGCAAATAAACGAACGAATCACTTTTGCAACTTATGCAGAAGATGAAGGGATCCGATTGATGACGGAGCCGTTAGAAAAATTAAAATGTTCAGGACTTACTTCGATCTCTAAAGAAACAGCGCAAGCTTTGATTATTGGACATGAACTATTTCACCACATTGAAGCTTCTGTTAAGGGAATTTATACGCAAAACGAAAAAATTGTGCTATGGCGGCTGCCTTTTTATACACACCAATCAACCATTCGTGCATTGAGCGAGATAGCAGCGATGAGTTTTTCAAAAGAGATGAATCAAAGCCGTTTTTCGCCTTATGTATTAGAGGCAGTCTTGCTTTGGCCATATAATGAAACCCGTAGCCAAGGGATTTTAGAAGAAATAAAAGAAATAGAAAAAAGATGTGCGGAGTATGATTTCGCTCACAAATAAAGAGGTTGTGACAGAAGTGGTCAGCTTCAA
>NZ_KV833885.1:13895-14198 GCF_001837725.1 Enterococcus sp. HMSC072F02 | reverse complement strand
GAAATAAGAAGGAATTTACGAAAATTGCTTCTTAAATTTTTGTGACATTTCGGCTTATTTCAAAGAAGCTACTTCTGGAACACCGTGAATCAGAGGTTGTGAAATCAGCGTTTGAGCTAATACCGAGGGTCAGCTGATTGAACACTGTTTAAGAAAGAGGTCGTGAGCCTGCCGTTTGACTATGAGTCACAAGTCACAATATTCAATAAACATGAGAATCTGTTTTTGGAAATTGCTCCTTGTGACTGAGGAGTTGGCAGGAGAAAACTGAAAGGGACTGTGACACGATTTTTGTCACAGTCC
>NZ_KV833885.1:0-13795 GCF_001837725.1 Enterococcus sp. HMSC072F02 | reverse complement strand
GGACTGTGACACGATTTTTGTCACAGTCCCTTTATTTGATGGGTCTTTCCTGAATATCTTCAAAATAATCGGGGTAATTATGAATCACGTATTCTTGCTCTTCGATAATCATATGTAAATGCATCGTACAAAGAAACCCGACTTCATCAAAGTTATGATCAATCATTGTTTGAAGCATTGTCTGATGTTCATCCAATACTCGACCCCAATCTAATTCTGAAATCGTCAAACGCAACCATCTGAAACGGTTCAAGTGCGTACTATAACTTTCCAGCCAGTCCCAAATCTCTCGTTTTCCTGCAATTTCATAACAAGTTCGGTGGAAATCAGTATCCAAATCAAAAAAAGCTTTTTTATTTTGAGCGATCACTGCCTGATCGGTTTGTTCTAATATTTTTTCTAGTTTAGCTTGATCTTGCGCTGTCATTTTCGCACTACATTCTTGCAGGATCGGTTTTTCCAGCTTTTCCCGCGTATAACGGGCTAATGAAGCAGATCGGATATCGATTTTTGAAACATAGGTGCCGGACTGTGGAATGGTTTTTACAAGCTCCTGATTACGAAGCTGGATCAGTGCTTCCCGAATCGGTGTGCGCCCGATAGCTAGTTGTTCTTCTAACACTTTATCGGAGATTTTACTTCCAGGTGCTAACTCGGAATAAATGATCTGTTTACGGATAGATTCATAAGCTTGCTGCTGTAAATTATTGATACCCATTAAAACTTCCTTTCTGTGTAAGTATAATCTATTATAACATAAATCGCTTACAAAACGTGTGGGTGCAAAGACGTATTCTTGAAAAAAAGCCCTGATAGGCATGCCTATTAGAGCCTCGAAAAGAAATACTGAATCAATCTGGTCGTACCTCTTGGATCGGTTTGACACGACCGCCAATTCTTTTAGCAAAAGCTTCGGATTCTTTTTTGTCTTTGAAAATGAGCAGATTGTCTAAGTTTTTTTCCCGAGTGCGACAGCCAGTTTTATCGATGTAACCGTGCATTACTTTAACGACATACATGGGGATCACCTGCTTTTTTCTTTTCATTATACGAACTACTCGACACAATACAAGAAAAATGCTTAGACGGTTTTTTATTAAGAAATAGCATTATCCAGAGAAGCGTACGCTTGGAATAACTGATCTAGCTCCGGATTGACTTTGCTCAGCTTCACTAATCGTTGCGAATCAGAAAGTAAGAAACAGTGTTTACTGCTACCAATAGTTTTTAATTTTTTGTCTTCAGTTCCCACAATTTCGTAGCTAAAATCCAAACGTGTCCCCGTATATTTTTGGATAGTTGGATGGATGCTCACTTTTTCTCCGTAATGGATCATTTCTTTATAGCTGCAATTTACTTCCAGAACGGGGATAATGATCCCAGATTCTTCGATTTTTTTATAGGGAAACCCTAGATGTACCAATAAGGCTACCCGAGCCTCTTCAAACCAGCGGATATAATTGCTATGGTGAATAATCCCCATTTGATCTGTTTCATAATAAAAAGGTTCTCGTACATAACCTGTAAATTTCTCCATGATTCATGCCTCGTTTTCCATTGATTTTTTACAAAAATAATTCATCCACTTCGGAAGTGCTTCGCTGATCTGTGTCGGCAAAACGACATATTGTTCTCTTGCTAGCTGGTCTCCGATGAAACTATGAAGATAAACAGCTGCCGCAATCGTTTGGTCATTTTGAGGGAATTGGGCCAAGAACCCTGTGATCATCCCTGCTAAAGTGTCACCCATTCCACCTGTTGCCATAGCAGCTGAACCTAAAGGATTGGTGTAGAAGTGTTGGTGACCATAAATTTTTGTCTCATGACTTTTCAAAACGACCGCAGCACCGATTTCCTGTTGCTTCTTTTTGTTTTCTTCATCTCGCTGTTCTTGTATCGGTAGAGCACTCAACCGTTGCCACTCCATTTGATGAGGTGTAAGTACTGTTTGTTCGGGATAGGGTAGCGAAAGATGGTTAGCAGCCAGTAAACTTAAAGCAGAGCCATCGATCACCAGCCATTGTTCTTTTAATTGGTTTTCTAGTACTTGTTTGAAACGTTCCAAACTCTTGGAAGAAGTGCCCAATCCGGGACCAATCAAGAGTACATCTGCTTGCTTTATCACGGAAAGAAACTGGTCAGTATCCGTCCAATCTACGATCATTGCTTCTGGCAGATGACTGTGAAGGGCACTCCGATTTTTTTCATCCGTTACTACTGTTGTGAGACCTGTTCCACTGTGTACGGCAGCTAAAGCACTCATGATGATTGCTCCGCCGTATTGTTCATTGCCGCCAATCAAAACGACACGTCCAAATGTTCCTTTATGTGAAATTTTTGGACGAGGTGTGATGACTCTTTTCACTAGTTGTTCGTCTATCAGCATCAAAAAACCTCCTTTTACTCATTATAACGTATATTTTTTTTAGAGAAAAACAGATAAGAAAAGGAATTGTCAGATTTTTTGAACTATTTTTTTCTGTAATTTGTGGTATCATGAACACGAAGACTTAAATAAGTGGAGGATTAACTTTATGACAATTGATTGGCAAAAAGAAGTAGAAGCACGTAAAGAAGACTTGCTTGAAGACTTAAAAAATCTTTTACGTGTCAACAGCGAGCGAGACGACTCAAAAGTAACACCAGATGCACCATTTGGACCTGGACCTCGCGACGCATTGAAACATATGTTAGCTTATGGTGAACGTGATGGATTTAAAGTAAAAAATGTCGATAACTATGCAGGGCATATTGATCTTGGCGAAGGAGACGAAACACTAGGGATATTTGGACACATGGATGTCGTTCCTGCAGGAGATGGCTGGGACACAGATCCTTATGAACCAGTGATCAAGGATGGAAAGATCTTTGCACGCGGATCAAGTGATGACAAAGGCCCAAGTATGGCAGCTTACTATGCGATGAAAATCATTAAAGAACTTGACTTGAAATTATCGAAAAAAGTACGTTTCGTAGTCGGTAGTGATGAAGAAAGCGGCTGGGGCGATATGGCTTATTATTTCGAACATGAAGAAGAACCAGATTTTGGTTTCTCGCCAGATGCTGAATTTCCGATTATCAATGGTGAAAAAGGAAATGTTTCTTTAGCTTTACGATTCAAAGGCGACAATGCAGGAGATTACGTATTGAAATCTTTTGTTTCCGGACTTCGCGAAAACATGGTGCCAGGAACAGCAACTGCAGCACTTCAAGTACCAAGTGCAGATGCAGCTATCGCGATGGAAGAAGCATTTTACCAATTCATCGAAGCCAATCCAGTAAGCGGAACAATTGAAGCAGACAATACGTATGTAAAAATAGAATTAGTTGGTAAAGGCGCACATGGTGCAAGCCCACAATCCGGTATCAATGCTGGTTCTTTCTTGGCATTGTTCTTAGATAACTATGAATTCTTAGGATCTGCTAAACAATTTATCCATGTAGCAGCTGCTTATGTTCATGAAGATTTCTATGGAGAAAAACTAGGAGTCGCTTATGAAGATGAAAAAATGGGCAAATTGACAATGAATGCTGGACTATTTGCTTTTGAAGAAAATGGTACAGAGGAAGCGAACTTCATCAATATGAATTTCCGTTTTCCAAAAGGTGTAACAGTAGACGGATTGCAAAGTGATATCGAACAAACAGTCGGCCAAGAAGGTGCAACAGTTACTCGAGGTGCTCGCGTAATGGAACCACATTACGTACCGATGGATGATCCATTGGTGGCTACATTATTGCAAGTCTATGAAGACCACACTGGAGAAAAAGGCTACGAACAAATCATCGGTGGCGGAACTTACGGACGTTTGTTGAAACGTGGCGTTGCTTATGGAGCGATGTTCCCAGGATATACTGATACAATGCACCAAGCAAACGAATTTATGAGTCTTGATGACTTGTTCAGAGCAACAGCAATCTATGCAGATGCCATCTATCGTTTGGCGAAATAATTAATTAAAAAAGGATCAAGAATTGCAAATTATCTTTGCAGCCTTGATCCTTTTTTTATTTTCTACTATGGTATTCATGATACACATGATATAGATTCAACTCGTACTCTTTCTTTGCGTTCGTGACGACCGTATCCAAAATCAGTCCTGTTACTAATGAAAGAAGGGCTAAAGTCATCAATCCAGTACTTAAAATCGCAGAAGGGATGCGTGTAATGAAGCTTGTCAACATATATTCACGAATCACAGGAATCCCCGTGACCAATCCAAATAAAAAGAAGAAGATGGTCCAGATCCCAAAGAAAAGCAAAGGTTTATAATCTTTGCACATTTTGATGATCATCATGATCACTTTGAATCCGTCAGAGAATGTATTCAATTTTGATATGCTGCCTTCTGGTCGGTCCCGATATTCGATTGGGATCTCAACGAACTTGAATTTTTTATCTAGAGCATGGATCGTCAATTCCGTTTCGATTTGAAAACCAGAACTCATAATAGGGAAGCTTTTGACAAAAATTCGATTGAACCCTCGATAGCCGGTCATAACATCAAGAATTTTTGTTTTATACATTCTAGTAATTGTATTTCTAACAAGGTTATTTCCAAAATCATGGAAAGGACGCTTATTCTCATCAAAGTAGGTTCCATTTGATAGACGATCGCCAATGACCATATCTGCTTCGCCAGAACGTAATTTCTCAAGCAAACCATGTACAGCTTCGGCGGGATAAGTGTCATCGCCATCTACCATCAAATAATAATCGGCATCAATATCAAAGAACATTTGACGGATCACATTCCCTTTTCCTTGACGTGGTTCTTTCTTTACGATTGCTCCACCTTGAACGGCCAATTCGTATGTTCGATCGGTCGAATTATTATCATAGACATAAATATCTGCTTCTGGTAATTCTCGTTTAAAGTCTGCAATGACTGTTGAAATTGTTGCTTCCTCATTGTAACAAGGAATCAGAACAGCAATTTTTTCTTGTTGTTCCATTTTTCACTCTCCTTAACTATAGAAAACAAAAGCTGAATTAAAAATACCTCATAATCAAAGTAAATGCTAGTTTTTTCCCGCTAAATATCATTTATTTAAAAAGAAAATACTGGAATATGTGTTTAAAAAGACCTGTCTAAAAAACCACCCACTATAAAAGAAGGATAGGATACCTCTCTTTTAGATAGTGGGTGCGTATTCGTTATTTCATTTTTTTGACGTATTAATCTATTGCGCCCTTTTTTCTTGAAATGTCTAATACGGTTCCTGTATGAGCATCTGCTAAAAATTCATAATAAACAGTTTCGCCATCTTCTATCCGGGAAAGCCCACCCCGATAAGCACTCGACCGAACGGCGAATTTCCGAATAGGTTCTTTTTCAAAAGAGATCCAAGCACCTTCGATTGCGCCTTCTTTTAAAAAAGATGTTTTGATATTTTCAAGCACTTGGTCTGCTGATAACACTTTTTTGCGATGATACCAAATCGTTGAAGCTACCCCACTCAATAATCCTAGACCGATCCCAACGGCTAACCCGCCTTTAAAATAGCTTAATTCGCTTTCTTCATACATGTGGATATACCTCCTTCTTCTCACTTGCTACTCCTTGTGCTTATTTTACCACACTCTCATAATTTCTTTGAAATAAATAACCGCTACCAGGAAAAATAAGCTATAATAAATACGATCGGTCTGCAGAAAAAATCATATTTTATCCGCAGATCAATATAAGTCTGAGAGGAGTTTAGTCTGAAATTTAGACGAATAGCATATGGAAGAAAAAACATTTCAACGAATCAAAGAGTTAACAGAATTACAAGGAACAAGCGGTTTTGAACAAGACGTTCGCGCTTATATGGAAAGTCATATGGAACCGCTGGTAGATGAGTTACAGTTAGATGGTTTGGGCGGCATTTTTGGGCTGCGCCACCATGAAGAAGCGGATGCACCTCGTGTAATGGTCGCAGCACATATGGATGAAGTCGGATTCATGCTGACACAAATCCAAGAAAACGGGCTTTTTAAAGTCGTACCTCTAGGCGGATGGAACCCTTACGTTGTTTCTGCTCAACGTTTTACACTTAAAACCTCTACTGGTAAGAATTATCCATGTATTTCTTCTTCCGTTCCCCCACATTTATTACGAGGAACAAGCGGACAAAAATCAGTAGAAGTAACAGATATTTTGTTCGATGCTGGGTTTGAATCAAGAGAAGAGGCAATGAGTTACGGTGTTCTTCCAGGAGACACAATCGTTCCTTACGCTGAAACGATCAAAACAGCCAACGGGAAGAATATCATCAGCAAATCGTGGGACAACCGCTATGGCTGTACAATGGTATTAGAAGCTTTAGAAGCGTTACAAAATGAAACATTAGGTCATACATTGATTGCAGGCGCGAATGTCCAAGAAGAAGTAGGCTTGCGTGGTTCTAAAGCTTCTGTCAATAAATTCAAGCCAGATCTGTTCTTTGCAGTAGACTGCTCTGCAGCAGATGACACAGTGACGAAAAATGGCACATTCGGACATTTAGGAGAAGGTACATTGATGCGTATCCAAGATCCAGGTTTGATCATGCTTCCTCGTTTGCGTGAGTACTTGCTAGATATCGCTGAAACAAACAACATCCCTTATCAATACTTTGTTTCAAAAGGCGGTACAGATGCAGGTGCTGCTCATACACAAAATGAAGGAATCCCAAGTACAGTGATTGGCGTAGTGGGACGTTATATCCATACGCATCAAACGATGTTCAGTATTCGCGATTTTGAAGCTGCACGAGAAATGTTGATTCAAACATTGAAAGGTTTAGATAAATCAACAGTGAACACAATCGTATACGGGAAATAACGCGATAGTGAAACTATAAAATCTGGCAAAAGCAACCTTTTGTCAGATTTTTTTTATAAAAAGAGGATCAATGTTTGTTAGTTCGAAAGAAAGGTGTATAATTTAATTGAAAAATACATAAACAGAAAGTAGAGGAAAAAGAATGATTATCCCAAATAGTTTAGAAGAATTAGCAGGCTACGTAGAAACTGGAAAAAGTGTATTTTTCTTTACTGCCGGCTGGTGCGGAGACTGCCGTTTTATCAAACCGCAAATGCCTGAAATCGAAAATGACTTTTCTGATTGGCAATTTATTGAAGTAGACCGTGACAAGTACATAGATGTAGCCGCTGAATGGAACATTTTTGGTATCCCAAGTTTTGTCGTGATCCAAGACAGAAAAGAATTAGGTCGTCTAGTGAATAAAGATCGTAAAACAAAACAGGAAATCGAATCGTTCCTAGAAAGTGTAATAAAAGGCTGACATCTGTTAGGAGGGGTCAAGATGAATCAAGAATATAAGAACATTTTAGTAGGTATTGACGGTAGTGAACAAGCACTTGCTGCTTTCAAAAAAGCGGTAGAAGTGGCTCGCCGTAATAATGGGAAAGTATATGTAGCAAACGTAATCGATCAGCAATTTTATAATTTTATGGGCTATGCTCCTATTGATCAAAATCTAGTCGATCAGCAAACTGAAACAGCCAAGCAAATGATCGAAGAATGTAAAGAATATGGAAAATCTGTTGATTACACAAATATAGAAGGAATTATTGCATACGGCTCTGTTCGTGAATCCATGGCAGTCAAATTGCCAAAAAAATATGCAATCGATCTAATCATGGTTGGGCAGTCTGGACTAAATGCAGTCGAACGCTTTATGACAGGAAGTGTAGCCAGCTACGTCATACGTCATTCACCTTGTGATGTCTTGATCGTTTCTGACGAAGAAGAACAGCCAAGTAATTAAGCAAGTGGAACTTGTATAACCTTTTTAATCAAACAGTAAAGGGACTGTGACAAAAGTCTTGTCACAGTCCCTTGTTACGAATAAATGGTGTTCCAGAAGAAGCTTCTTCGGAAATAAAGCATGAAAAAAATCTCATGCAGTGAATGCAATTTTTTGTTAAGATAAATCTCAGCAAAGGATAATGGAGGAAAGAACATGATTTTTGCTTATAACAAAGCACACGTCGGAGACACTTTGATGGTTATCATAGCCGACGATAAAGGAACAGAAAACACTGTCGAACGTAAATGGAATGTTGCTCGGATCAAAGATGAACAAGGTCAAGTTGTTGCTTGGAACTTTTTCCATATCTCCGATCATCTAACAATTGAAGGGAACGGCCAAGTAAGCTTAACAGATGAAGAATTAGCGAAATTGAATCGATTGATTAAAGAAGCAGGATTCGAAGAACAGCTTGAAGCTGATCATGAACCGAAGATCGTTGTCGGGTATGTAAAAACATGCGTCCCGCATCCTGACTCTGACCATTTATCGATTACTGAGACAGAAGTGGACAATGGGACAGTATTGCAAATTGTTTGCGGTGCACCAAATATCGAAGCTGGACAAAAAGTTGTCGTTGCAAAACCAGGAGCCATGATGCCAGATGGAATGATGATCTGGCCAGGAACTTTGCGAGGGGTAGCCAGCTATGGAATGATTTGTTCTGCTCGTGAATTGCATTTGCCAAATGCTCCAGAAAAAAAAGGAATCTTAGTATTGCCTGAGGATGCCGTAGTCGGAGAAGTATTTCCAAAATAAAGAGGTTGTGACAAGTCTTTGTCACAACCTCTTTTTTATTAATTTTCACTATTTTGATTTTGTTTTAATGCCGATTGATCGATCGTCAATTCAACAGTAGTTGTTTTTTCTTTCGAGCCTTCATAGTAAGTGATTTTGACAGAATCTCCCACTTTTTTCTTATACAAAGCAGATTGAAGTTCTACACCAGAAGAAACTTCTTTGTCATCGATCTTAGTAATGACGTCGTATTGTTTCAACCCAGCTTTTTCTGCCGGTGTAGCTGTTTGGACATTTGTCACGATGACACCGTTAGTTACAGATGAAGGAATCTTCAAGATTTGTTCTTGTTGCTGAGTAGAAACGGCAGATAAGTCGACCATTGTGATACCTAGAGCTGGACGTGTCACTTTTCCGTCTTTTTCCAGTTGGTTGATGATATTCACTACATCGTTACTTGGGATGGCAAATCCCATTCCTTCTACGCTTACATTAGAAGTCGATTCAGAAGTACTTGCGATCTTACTTGAGTTGATACCGATAACTTGTCCTTCGATATTCACTAAAGGACCACCAGAATTTCCCGGGTTGATCGCTGCATCTGTTTGGATCGCATTGATATTGACTGTTTCGTTCGATTCATTCGTACTTGTTACTTGTCGGTTCAAGGAAGAAATGATTCCTGAAGTGACAGAATTCGCATATTCAGATCCTAATGGGGAACCAATCGCAATCGCAGGTTCACCAACCTTCAAAGCACTTGAGTCCCCAAAAGAGGCAACCGTTTCGACTTTGTCTGAATTGATCTTCAACACCGCTAAATCTGAATAGGCATCTGTTCCAACTAATTCAGCTTTTACCTTCGTACCGTCTTTCATCATGACTTCCAAACCTTGCTGTCCATCTACTACGTGATTGTTTGTGACTACATAAGCAGTATTCCCGTCTTTTTTGTAGATTACGCCGCTTCCTTCACTATAAGCTTCCAAATTACTATCATCTGAGCTGCTACTTTCTTCTTGCTGCCCGAATAATCCGCCAAAACCGCTTGATTGGTTTTGACTTTGTAAGTTGATAACAGAAACGACAGCGTCTTGAACTTTATCTACCGCTTTGGTGATATCAGAATCTACATTGACTTTGACATTTTCCACAACTGTTTCACCGGCAGAATTTTGATTGCCGCTTGTAGCAGTAGAACTATTGTTGCCAGTGCCCATCGCTGCATAAAAAATGCCAGCTGTCAGTAGTCCTCCAACGATCCCTCCAACAAGCCCCAGACCCAACTTACGCCAGAGGCTATTATTTTTATTTTTTTTCATCTTTGGTGTCACATTTTTTCTATCCATGTGTTCCTCCTCCAATTACATTCATTTATCTACTGTTAGTATAGTCTTATTTGTTGACTTTAGTCTACTTTGAGACTTTGAACTTTTTATGAAAAACTTTAGGAAAAATCATTGTTTTCAGATGAAAATATTTGATTTTCTTTTTCCACAGATATTGTGTAAAACTACGCGGATAGGATTGGAAAAATAAGGGATAAAACATATCCACAGCCTGTGTATAAAGTGGATAAATTCTTATAAAACGTATGTTTGCCTAATGAATGTGATGAAATAAGGTAAAACAACGCTGTTTTCTGTGGATAAACCTGTGGATGTTGTGCATAACTGTTGGGGAAATCTTTTTAACAAAAATAGTCAAAATAAACATATAGACGAAAAAATTGATTATAATAAACAAAGTGAGCGTGAAGATCAAAGGAGAGAAAACATGAATATCAAAATTATTTCAGTAGGAAAATTAAAAGAAAAATACTTGATCCAAGGTATCAATGAGTATGTCAAACGGCTGAATGCCTATGCGAAAATCGAATTGATCGAAGTTCCTGACGAAAAAGCCCCGGAGAATTTAAGCGAAGCGCAAATGAGACAAGTAAAAGAAAAAGAAGGAGAACGGATCTTAGCGAAAATCAAAGAACAAGAATACGTCTATGCCTTAGCAATTGAAGGGAAAAATCCCACAAGCGAATCTTTTGCTAAACAAATCGACCAATTAGGTATCCAAGGAAAAAGCCACCTTGTTTTTGTTATCGGCGGTTCTTTAGGACTCAGCGAAGCCGTCATGAAAAGAAGCAATGCTCAGATCTCTTTTGGCAAAATGACGTATCCACATCAATTGATGCGCCTGATCCTCGTCGAGCAAATCTACCGTGCCTTCCGGATCAACGCGGGGGCTCCGTATCATAAGTGATGATATTTTTTAAGAGAAAAAATTATCCCTATTTTAAATAATAGCAATAGGTAGTGGTAGGGAGAAATTTATAAATAACTTTTTTATTTGCTTTGGTAGCCAAGTAAGTTGCAAAAGAAAAATAGATACTGTTAAAAAGATAATGTAGACATAGAAACAAATACGTAAAATTTTAGTTAGAATAATGGCAAGGAGAAAAAACATGATAGATGAAAAAAAGTGTTTAAAAAATCTATTGGAGGATATGGATGATATTGAAGAAAGACTATCTAAATGGACTGGGAAAACAAATATATTTCAGATACTTAAGCTATCTAAAAATGAAATAAGACATAGTAATTTTTTAGCTTTTTTGTTTGCTCCAAATGAAACCCACAATTTATCTGATGAGTTTTTTAAAATGTTTTTGAAAAGGTATATAGATTCTAATGATGATACCAAAGCTGCTATCAATTATTTTGATGCTTTACTTAATAGCTATGAAGATTTAATTGTTTACAGAGAAAATAAGAATATTGATATTTTATTGGTATCGGAAAAAAATAAAATAGTGGTGTGCATCGAAAATAAAATTCTGTCTTCGGAGTCTAGAGGGCAACTTAATAAATACCAAAGATATATAGAACGCAATTATTCTAACTATAAAAAAATTTTTGTTTTTTTAACTCCAGATGGAAATGAACCCACAAATCCTAGTTGGGGCATAATTACTTACAAGGATATCGTTGAAATACTGGAGCAATTAATGCAAAAAAATAGTATGGAAAAGAAAGTATATTATTTGATAAAAGACTATGTTGATATTTTAAGGAGAGATGTCGGAATGGATGATGAAATCAAAGAAATCGTTAGAAAAATTTATCAACAACATAAAGAAGCATTGGATCTAATATTTGAAAATATACCAGATAATTTAAGTTTAATGAGTGAATTATACATTGAAGCTTTGGAACAGATTGCTAAAGAAAATGAAATAATTTTTGATCCCAAGTATAGCGGAAAATCTATAGTGAGATTCCAAATACCAGAATTCACTGATTTATTTCCAGATTTGCCTTTGTCTCACCCAGGTGGATGGAGTAACCACAGAATGTATGCTTTCGAAATATTAAATAAAGGAGGAAATAGTGTCGGAAAGATAAAGCTTGTATTTACTGGTAAGATTCCAGAAGAAAATAAAAAATTTGTTGAAGAATTAATGTTAACGACAGGAGTAAAAAAGAAGAAAGAAAATTGGGAATGGTGGAACGTTGCCGAATGGAAAATTAACAAAGTGAATATGAGATTTATTGAAGAACTTTATACAAAGTTAGAGAATGAAGGAAGGGATCAAGTTGTAAAAGAAATCAAGAAATCGCTTGAAAAAATTTTAAAGGATATAAAAGAAAAAGCCAGTGAATATGAAAAGATAAAAAATAATTTTATTCTGAAGTCAGAGAATAGTATAACAAATTTTGAGAAAACAAATGTAAATTTAATTGAATAGAAGTTCAGATACATTCTTTGGGAGGTAAGTATGAATATTAATGAAATTTGGCAAATCAGAAGATGAAGAAATTTGGAAAAAAGCTTTAACAGAAGCTATGGTAGAAACCGGTAGAGATAATTGTATTGAAACAAAATTATCGAGGATTAATATTGATTATGTGAGTCAACTTGAAGTAGAAGATTTTTATGATTTTTTATACGATAGTTATTTCGTTTGGAAATATACGGCAAAAAATAGATTAGCTACTTCAAGATCACATTTTGAAAAACATAAAAATAATCTATCAGAGTTAAGTAAAATTCAAAAGGAAATTTTTAGTTTTGAATTACCTAATACTAAGTTGGGATTAATGTACGCTACACAAATCAACGGATTTGGTGTAGCTGGTGCATCAGGATTACTAGCGTTATTATTTCCAAGCTACTTTGGTACGGTGGATGAAATGGTTGTTCGAGCGTTATTAAAAACTGAAGAATTTAAAACTGATGAAAAAATAAAACAAATGAATCCACAAAATTTGAAGATAGAAGATGCAGTATATTGAATTGATGTCTATCGTAAAAAAGCAAATCATTTAAATAAAATTTTTAAAACTTACAGCTGGACACCTAGAAATATTGACGTTATTCTATGGTATTTCCGGTAGTATTAGTTATCTGAAATAAATATAAATCCAAATATATTATCGATGAAGTCCAATTTTCTCTGTAGAAGATTGGACTATTTTTAATGACAAAGGATTTGTGCGCGTTTATTCATATCTTGTTTTGAGACATCTGGATATACCTAAAATTTATGCTTTTATTTTAACGGATAAAAAAGACAAAGCACTAAAACCTCAGTACTTTGTCTATAGTCTGAAACCACTAGCTTGCACCAATGGTTTTAATTAATTGAATTACTTGTATCACGTTTTTTACCAACTGAATTTTTTGTTCTTTTTCCTCTTCTTCTTTTTTTAAAGTTTCTATTAACTCCTCAAAAGATATTATGAATTCCTCTTTTATTTTGTGCGTATCAGTAAATTCTATAAGAAAGGCTTTTTCCAATTCTATAAAGAAGACTTCTTCAGGAAACAGTTTTCTTAAATTCTCATGTTCTAGTCTATGTTTAATTTTAGAGTTTAAATTTTCATCCTTGTGGAGAGAGACAGCCTGAAGATCGAAGATGTTAAAATTGAAATATGTCTTTGTTAAAGTTTCAAGAATTTTCATATGATCGTAACCCTTCCAAGGACCTTCATATTTCATTTGCATAAGATGAATTTTTTCTATCCATTCACTCCACGAATTCTTTTTTTCTTGAATTATTGGTAAAACGTATTCAACTATATTATTTATAACCCGTGGTGCTAGTTAATTTTTTCCTAGAGGAAAATGTCTAAACATGTTGGTAAATCAACAAAAAAACGCATATAGTAGTCTCAAAACTCCCAAGAAATGAGGACTATTTAACAAACTACGATGGTTACGTCGTGACAACTGAACATTTTGACTTAGCCAATCCTGTTAC
>NZ_KV833884.1:0-538 GCF_001837725.1 Enterococcus sp. HMSC072F02 | reverse complement strand
CTCAATCCATGATCGACCTGATAATTATCCTGATTTCAATTCTGAGTTTGGTCACCTTGAAGGTGATACGATCGTTGGCATTCATCATAAAAGTGCCGTCATTACTTTAGTTGAAAGATTATCTAAAGTCATTATCACGATTAAACCCAACGGCCGTAAGGCATTAGATATTGAAACTGCCCTTAATCAATGGTTTTCTCGCTTCCCTAAAAACTTCTTTAAATCTATTACGTTTGACTGTGGAAAAGAATTTTCTAACTGGAAAGCCATTAGTAACCAACATGATATTGATATATATTTTGCGGACCCTGGAACACCTTCTCAACGCCCATTAAACGAGAATTCTAACGGGATTCTGCGTCGTAATGGACTGCCGAAATCAATGGATTTTAGAGAAGTGAATCAGACATTTATTTCCAGTGTCAGCAATCAACGTAATCATATTCCAAGAAAATCATTGAATTACAGAACACCAATCGAAATATTTTTGAGCTATGTACAAGAAGCATTTTATTCTAGCTTAATTTGACAAATCATA
>NZ_KV833883.1:0-672 GCF_001837725.1 Enterococcus sp. HMSC072F02 | reverse complement strand
TCAAAGATTTTTATAAAGTATGGGATTCAGAAGTTTTCTTTTTAGCAATCGAAGATAGCTTATTAATCAATCTCTACTATTCTAATAAGAACTATTTCAAAATTCCTGCTGCGAAAACTAGAATGAAGAAGGATGTATACTTTTTGTTTGATATCGTGACTGACGTGCCAGACGCACGAAGCGATCATCGGCGTTATGACTATATAAAGTATACTTTCGTTGATCCGGAAAGGTATAAAGATTAAAGTAGGCTACCTAAAAAGGTAGCCCGGAACGGATTTTATCACCATACTTATGAAAGGAGATATTTTTTAAGTTAGTATTAAGATTGTGTAATATGATGATATCTATATTTTATAGTATTAGTGCTATAAAATCAAAAATAAGTCACTAATTAACTATCACTCCAATTATAAGTCTTTTTCCCATTATTTTTTACAGTTATATGGTATGCTTTTAATGGCTCCAAATATAAAAGAGTTTAAAGCGTAACACACTTATGGGGGAGTGGTTTTTGGGGAACGCTTTAAACTCTTCTTTATTATTATCTCACAATTTAACCCAAATGTCTTTCTATTTTAAAAGTCAAAGTAAAACTTTTCAAATATACAGAAGTATAACTATGTGAAACATCCTTTCATTAATCCATAAAAGAATACATAAAAAAGCCAC
>NZ_KV833882.1:0-3867 GCF_001837725.1 Enterococcus sp. HMSC072F02 | reverse complement strand
AAGAAGCCTTCATGGCTGTTCTGAAAATGGATGAAGAAGAAAGTAAGAAGTAGCAAGGTTTGTTTGAAAACAGTGTAAAAAATAACCCATGTTTACATGGATTTGCCACCGGTTTGCCACCGGTGGTTTTTTTCGGTGGCAAAATTCAAGAATTCTTTCTCAGATTCTCCATGATATCGACCGTTTCATTTCTCATCTTATCTGTCACATGCGAGTAAGTATCCATCGTAATTGAAATTCTGCTGTGGCCCAATCGTTCAGAGATTTCTTTCATTTTTGCGCCATTTTCGAGAAGAAGTGTAGCATGAGTATGTCTGAGAGAATGGAAGTTAAAAGAGAGGGAGAGTGCATTCGATATCCTTCTTGTGTTCCATTTCACCACACTTGGCGTAACTAGCTCACCGTCTTCCTTCGTACATACTGCATTTGAATCAATGTAGAGCTTTCCATACTTCATTCGATTTTCTAATTGTTGTTTCTTATGTTTTTTCAGAATTGCTAGCAAGGTTTGTCCAATAAAAATCGTTCGATTGGAACTGCTTGTCTTTGGTGTACCATATACCCATATGCCATCATTCTTTACCATTTGTTTCTCTACAGTAATTGTTCCATTTGAAAAATCGACATTATCCCACGTCAGACCACAAACTTCGCCAACGCGCATTCCCGTATAAAATCCAATATTCAAAGGAATATAGAAAGGATGGCCTTCAGGAGTGATTTCTAGCATATGATCAAAGTCTTCAAGAGAAATGATTTTTAGATCTTTTTTAGTCGTTGGTCGTTCTTCATATTTTGGTATCTTTACATACAGCATAGGATTTTGCTTGATTAACCCCCAAGGATAAACCGCCATATTCAGCGCATTCTTAAGGACAGAGTGAGTAATAGTCATTGTTTTCTTCGAGTAACCCTTTTTAAATTCAGCATTGATGAAATTTTGTAAAAGAGCAGGGGAGAGATCCGTAAGTTTTTTCTTTCCTAAATAACCGTTTATATGATTTTTGATGGTAAATCGGTAGTTTTCATAGGTATTGTATTTTAGATTTAGTTTAACGTATTCCTCCATCCAAAAATCAAGGTATTGTTTTACTCGAGTATCCGTACCTAAAAAGTATTGTCCTGTTTCGTCAATATCTGATAAAACTTTTCGTAAAGCAGCTTCGGCCTCTGGTCGGGTGTCTCCGCCAACTTTCTCCACTTTTTTTCTTGAGCCATCATCATTGATATCTTCAAAATAATAATACCAACGTTTTCCACGTTTTCTCACACCGCCACGCATGTTATCAATCCTTTCGTAGATGATTTGTAATAGTAAGAAATTTTATAATATTTATTTTTAATCTGATAGGGGATAGAGCAAAAATCGTATTCATAAATAAAACATACGAACTTATGTTCTTTGGTGCTTAAAAAGAAAAGCCCGAAGGCTGTTCTTTTGATCTATTAGTTTAAAGAAATATCAACTGTTTCATCATTCCAAATAGATGTAGCATATTGAAGCTTTAACTTGGCATTTGTATCAGCTTGGCCAACCAAATCACCAGTAACTGAAGCACCATCATCCAAATCGCCACTATTTAATTGGTTAATATTATCTAATGTAGTGATTTCATCCATATCAGTGGCATTACCATCTGCATTTAGCTTGAAGTCATAAGGGTTATAGGACTGCTTTTTACCAGAATTATTAGTAATTGTAATGTTTGCGATAACATATTGTTTTCCATCATCAGGAGTATCGAACTCACTACCGCTACTGTATTGCACATTATTAACTTTAATTTCATAGCCCTCGTAGCTCACAGTATCTCCAACAGCAAAGTCCTGGTTCAAAGGATCACTAGAACTCTGTGTATCTTTCTCAGCAGAATCGTTGCTACTTACTTTTTCTGTTTTAGCAGAAGTAGTTTCTTTTTTATCATCGCCACCGCCTAGCGCACCACCAACGATGAACACAACGATTACCAATAGAATCCAAAACCAAACTCTCTTATAGAATGGTTTTTTCTCTTTCATAACATATGTTTTACCATCTTCTCCTGTAACCTTTTTCTTTGCCATTATTTCTCCTCCAAAAAAATATTATTACTCCCACTTAAGGCAGGCAGTGATAGTCGCCTCCAAATCAAAGAACTATACCGTTCACGCTTTCCCCACAAAGCAAAAGCACAATTCATGATTAACTAAATTAAGAATCTATAAGCCGAAACTGGAAGACCATATAAACGAGATAAATCTTCAATTTTTCTGGGATACATTTGTGTGTCTTCTTTATATAAGTCGGCTATAAGATTAGCAGCAAAGCAATTCGCTTCGCTTTCAGACTTGCTTCTAGAATTTCTTGTAGAGACGTAATAACTTGATAATCCTTTGTGGAAAATGGCATGACCAAGCTCATGAGCACAAATGTAAAATCTTTCCTCAGAATCCTTTAATTCGTCATTCAAAAGAATGACAGCACGACCTAAAATCTCTTGGAATTGACCTTTAGGATCATCAATAAAAGGAACATATTCAATTTGAATATCCATTTTTTCACAAATATAAAATGGATTAGCGGATTGATACTTCCACTTTAGGTTCTCAACTAAATTGATAACATCCAATTCCATACCCAATCACTTCTCTTTGTCCTTGTCTTCTTTTTTGAATTTCCAAAACATGCCTGCTAAAACATCTCTGACTCTTTGAAGCTGTTCGGGTGTTAAAGTTTCGCCTCCATAAGCCATGTTAGCATTTGATTCAAGTAGCTTATCAAGTTCAATTAAATCGTTTTCGTCAGCCCATTCCGGAATATCACTGGTACTAATAGGTGAATTTTCTTCAAAATAGGAAATAGAAACGCCCAAAGCTACTGATAGTTTTTTTAAAGTTTCCAAGGTTGGATCTTTCCGTTCACCTTTTTCAAATCTAGATATTTGAGAAGCACTTACTCCAGATTTTAACGCTAACTGATTAACTCCTAATCCTTTAGAGGTTCTCAATTCTTTTAGTTTTTCTCCAAATTCCATGATAAAACCCCTTTCTAAATAAATGATATAGCCTTGTGGCAATAAAAGCAAAAAAAATTGCAATTTGACAACAAAAAGTGTTGCCAAGTGACAAAAAAAGTATTATAGTATTGTCATAAGGCAATGGAGGTGTATTAGATGAAAACTTTGCTTAAGCAAGAAAAGCTCTACTCCTTGATGCAATCAAAAGGAGATGATCCATATTCACTTGCTAAAAGAATGAATGTTGCTCCGTCAACAATTTATAGAATTTTAAACGGAGATCGCGGAATCGGTGGTGAACTCATTCCGAAATTGCTTAAAGCTTTTGATTTATCTGAGAAAGATTTTGATAAGCTTTTTATTTTTAGTGAAGTATTGCCAAAAAACAACAGACAGAAGGTTTCTAAATGAAATTTTTAATAATAGCAATATGGATATTTGGAATACTTTGTATTCAGTCAATGCGTAAATTAGAACCTTGGAATAGTTGGTACCCTTTCTACGCATTGCTAGTTTTATTAATAATTACTAGTTATCTATTATCCGTCTAATATCGTACAAAAAGTGTTTCTTTCATGTACAAGCTAAGGAGATGATTTTAATGACACGCCAAGAAAAAATAAAAAATCTGCTAAAACTCTCAATACAACCTAAAGTTGAAAACCCAACAATTTCACCAAATTATGAAATTAAATTAAATGATTGGACATTAGGACGTGGAGTAACAAATATTGAACTATTTATGCCAGCATCAGGCAAGCCAAAACTAAAAATCGAATGTTTTATAGATGAAGTTGATATAAAAGATGTTTTGGTAGGACCAGAAATTCTCCCTTTGAGTAAATACTTCAAAAATTCAAAAGGAGAATAA
>NZ_KV833881.1:0-364 GCF_001837725.1 Enterococcus sp. HMSC072F02 | reverse complement strand
TCTTAATTGTCAAATTAAGTTAGACAGATCATCAATACTTACGTAACTCAAAAATACTTCCAAAGGTGTTCGATAATCCAGTGATTTTCTAGGAATATTATTTCGTTTAGATGCGACAGATTGAATAAAAAATTCATCTACTGAATTGAAATCCATAGATTTCAATAAACCATCTCTACGTAACAATCCGTTAGAATTCTCGTTTAGGCCTCTTTGAGACGGCGTTCCTGGATCAGCGAAATAAATGGCAATATCATTGACATTACTGATCTGTTTCCAATTTGAAAATTCCTTTCCACAATCAAAAGTGATGGATTTGAATAGGTTTTTCGGTACAGATTCAAACCATTGATTTAATTTTTTT
>NZ_KV833880.1:0-492 GCF_001837725.1 Enterococcus sp. HMSC072F02 | reverse complement strand
GAACATCATTGACGAATGATGTTCTCCTCTATTTTCTATTTTTAGATTATAGTGAAGAGTGAAAGAAAGTTCGAACAAAGCCTTGAGGACTACGAGTCCCTATCAAAAACCGAACTTCTTTACTGTCATTTTAGAATCAGGTTTACGTATGTTGGGGCCATGAGCCCGTGTATAGGAAATTGGAATCGAAATGAAGCAGTAAAGTTCTTTCAAAACTTAAAAAGGAGGAAAACAAATGCCTTACATTCTTGCATTAGATGTTTCAATGGGACACAGCTACAGTGTCCTATACAAAGACGACACCTGCTTATTTGAAGACGAGATCGAACACACTCAAAGAGGATTTCATGCATTACTCGAAGAGATCCAGCACTTGCCTGAACGTCCATTGATTGTTTTTGAAGCAACGGGGATTTATTCCAGACCAGTCGAAAAGTTCTTTCAAGATCATCACTTTTCTTACTGTTTGTTAAACCCGTTAGAAGCGAAAAA
>NZ_KV833879.1:0-15060 GCF_001837725.1 Enterococcus sp. HMSC072F02 | reverse complement strand
ATAGATTTTTTGGAAAACTTTGCAACAGAACCTTTTGGCTGGCGCCGTGATCGCCAAAGATGCGCAAGTAGGGGAGCGCTTGAATTATTTAGCCAATACTTCAGGCCCGACCTTGAGCAGCTTTGATACGTGGTTATTTATCCGAAGTTTAAAGACGCTGCCGTTGCGCTTTGAACGACAGGAAGCCAACGCCAAGGAAGTTGGCCGCTTTTTACGAGCCCATCCGGCGGTCAAAGAGGTGCTGTACCCAAATGCAGGGGCGATGATCAGTATTCGGGTGCTTGATGAAACCAAAATCAGCGGCTTCTTAGCGGCATTAAAGGTCTTTACCTTTGCGGAAAGCCTGGGTGGTGTGGAAAGTCTCATCACGTATCCAACGACACAGACCCACGCAGATATTCCTCAAGAGGTACGAGAATCTTATGGATTGACGCCGGATCTTTTACGGATCTCCATTGGGATCGAAAGTAGTAAAGATTTGATCGATGACTTAGAAAATGCACTGAAGATATTCAAATAACCCAACCACAGATCAGCTAGTGAAAAACTTACTTTTGTAGAGTAATTTTATTGACAGTTTTAGTTGTATAGGATAAAGTTACACTACATATGAATGGTGAGTCCGATGTTTTCGGTTGACGGCAACAGGGATTAACCATTTCTCCTTTGAAAAAGTAGGTTGTTTTGAGAAACAGAGGGGAAATTGGTCTAGTTGGACCATTCGAAAAGGAAATAGGACGATTGATCTGAGGAGGGAACAAAAGGGGAAAAAAGGGATGAAAAGAAATGTAGTAAATGTGTTGACGACAGGAGTGATTGGGCTGCTTGCCTTGTTTAGCTTGGCTGCCTGTGGCACCAACCAAGCGGATGAAGAAACGACCGTCGTCAAATTAGGTGTCGTTGGCGAACAAAATGAAGCCTGGGAACATGTGCAAGAAGAATTGAAGGAAAACGAAAATATCGACTTGCAACTGGTGAAGTTCACCGATTATCGCCAACCAATCGTCGCACTAGAGGATGGGTCTATCGATCTTCACGCAGCATTGACGGAAATTTTTATGGATAATGTCAACGAAGAAAGTGGTTATTCCAACACGACGATTGCGTATACGACATTAAACCCACTTGGTATTTATTCCGATAAAATCACTGATGTCAGCGAATTGGCAGATGGTGCTACGGTGGCTTTACCCAATGATGTGTCAAATGAAAGCCGCGCACTATTACTCTTACAAACGGCCGGTTTGATCACTTTGGATGAATCAAAAGGGTTACTGCCAACAACGAGTGATGTCACTGAGAATCCCAAAGCCTTGAAATTTGAGCTGCTTGATTCCAATCAAACGGCTCGGGCAATGACCGATGTCGACATCTCTTTGATCAACAACGGCATGGCAGTCGATGCTGGCTTGGTTCCTACAGAAGATGCGATTTTCTTAGAACCTGTGGCTGACTCCTCCACGCCCTATTATAATGTCATTGCTGCGCGAGCAGACGAAGCAGAAAATGATGTGTATCAAACGGTCGTAGCGTATTACCAGACCGATGAAGTAAAAGCAATTATTGACGAAGTTACCAAGAAATCAAGTATCCCTGTTTGGGAATAAAAAGCAAAAAATCTACTATAATTATATAGGAACAGGAAGTAGGATGGAAAAATGATCAATTGGAAAAAAGGTTTAGCAAGTGTTGCCGTCGTCGGACTAGGATTCGTTCTAGCAGCTTGCGGTGGATCAAATACAGAGGAAACGGCAACCAGCAGTGCAGCTGGTGCTGGCGATGATGCAACATTCACTTATGCCATCAGCGGGGACCCATCGTCCACCAACCCGATCAACACCAGTGATCGCTGGGGCTTGACAGTGACAAACATGATCTATTCTCCACTCGTTACAGTGGAAGCAGATGGAACAACACAAAATGCGTTAGCAGAATCAGTGGAACCGGCGGAAGACGGCCTTTCATTGACCGTGCATTTGAAACAAGATGTCAAATGGTCTGATGGCGAAGATTTTACTGCCGATGACGTTGTTTTCACGTATGAACAAAAAGTCAAAAAAGAAAACGGCAATGCCGATTCGCTTTGGGTCGACGACCAGCCGATCGCGATCGAAAAAGTGGATGAATACACCGTGAAATTTGTGTTGCCAACACCGAGTGCAGCAGCGATCAGCAATATCGCAACCGAAACATACATCATTCCAGAGCACATCTTTAAAGATGTTAGCGACTTTTCGGTCAGTGAACTGCCTGAAAAACCAGTTGGTACGGGTCCATATCAATTGAAAGAATACAAACGTGGTGAGTACTTTACTTTTGAAGCCAATGAAAACTATTATGGCGGCAAGCCTTCGATTCAAAACGTGACCTTGCGGATCATTGAAAGTACTGATACGGCCAAAGTTGCTTTGCAAAAAGGGGAAGTTGATGCAGCCGTTGTTTTGCCTTCAGATATCGAAGACTTAGATGATACGCAAATTTCTGTTTATCCCTATACAGAAAACCGCATCGGATACTTAGGCTTAAATACTCATTCAGATGCATTACAAGATGTGAAGGTCCGTCAAGCAGTATTGTTTGCTTTGAACAAAGATGAATTAAATCAAGCAGCGTATTTAGATGAAGACTATTATGCAACACCGTATTCATTCTTACCACCGAACAATCCATACGTTACCGAAGATGTCGAGAAATATGAAACAAATGCTGAAAAAGCAAAAGAGCTTTTACAAGAAGCAGGTGTCACTGATTTGTCATTGAACTTGGCGTTCAACTCAACTGACCCAGCTCAAACGATCCAAGCTACGTTGATCCAACAACAATTGCAACAAGCAGGCATTACAGTTACCCTTGAAGGGGGCGATGGTACTGCGATCTTCACTGAGTTGAAAAAACCTGATTCAACGAAATACAACCTGTTCCTTGGCGGGTATATCATGGGGAATGACCCTGACTTATACGGCAGTTTATTCGAAACTGGCGGCAGTGCCAACTACTTCCAAAGCAATAGCGAAACCATTGACAATTTGTTTGCGCAAGCAGCAGTTGAATTGGACACAGACAAGCGTGAAGCATTGTACGATGATCTGCAAAAAGCCATTGCTGACGAAGCGATCATTTACCCAATCGTTGACAACAAGAAAATCTTAGCGGTCAATAACCGAATTGGTAATGTAGAAGATGCAGGCTTGATTCCAATCTATACATTCGAAGATATGTCTAAATTGACAATCAAGTAAATCCATTGGCTGTGATAAAGAGGAATCTTTTTTATCACAGCTTTTTTCTATGAAAAAGAAAGAAGGTCAATTATGTTTCGATATATTGCAAAACGAGTATTGCAAGCAATCCCTTTGCTATTTGTGATCTCTTTTATCGTATTTTCACTTATACATATCGCCCCGTATGATGTGATCGATTCCATCACGACACCGAATATGTCACAAGAGCAAATCGATCTGTTGCGGCAGCGCTATGGCTTGGATCAACCCTTTTTGGTTCAATATTTTCTTTGGATCAGAAATGTTCTTACTGGTAATCTTGGCTTTTCGTTGGTTTCTCAAAGCAGCATTTCACAAGAACTTGCGACTCGGATCCCGAATACGATGCGGCTAGTGATCCCTGCATATTTGACGGCTTTATTGCTGGCGATCATTTTAGGCCTGTTAGCCGCTGCCAACAAAGGAAAGATTTGGGATCGGATCATTGATGCTGTAGCATCTCTAGGGATCGCCGTGCCGACCTTCTGGTTTGCGATGATCTTGATTTATGTATTTGGTTACTTATTGAATATGTTCCCGATCATTGGCATGTATACAGTCGGCAAAGAAGGGGATTTTGGCGATTTTCTGCAGCACTTTATTTTGCCTTATATCACATTGACTGTCGCCTTCTTCCCAGATTTGACAAGGTATATTCGGGCATCAGCGACTCAGCAAGTATCAGAAGACTACGTAATGGTGCAACGGGCATTCCACGCCAGCAAATGGCAGATTTTCAGTCGTCACATTAGTCGCAATATTTTGATTCCCGTTGTCACCCAAATCGGCTTGGCGTTACCGATGTTGGTCACAGGAGCGATTATCACAGAAACGATCTACGGCTGGCCGGGCGTCGGACCTTACTTGATGAGTGCAACGAAAAGCCTCGATTATCCTGTGATCATGGCGATCATGCTGCTGTCAGCAACACTGGTCATCTTAGGGAATTTGTTAGCGGATGTATTATATTCCGTGGTTGATCCACGTATCCGTAAAGGAGGGAGCAAGTAATGAAACGTTTCAAAAAAATCAGTGAAGTCATGCTTGCTTCGCCCATCTATACTTTTTCTGTCGTTTTCTTGACCCTATTGATCGTTCTATCGCTTGTTGCACCTTTGATCCCGATCGATCCCAATGCAACGGATGTCAGCAACATGTCACAGCCACCGAGTTGGTCTCATTTATTTGGTACTGATGAAGTGGGGCGGGATTACTTTATTCGGGTCGTCTACGGCGGTCGGGTGTCCTTGTTTGTAGGTGTTTTGGCAATGATCACTGCGACGTTTATCGGGACCCTTGTCGGTCTTGTTTCTGGCTACTTTGGCGGATGGATCGATAACTTGCTGATGCGGCTCGTCGATGTGTTGTCATCGATTCCTTGGCTGGTGTTAGTGATCGTTTTGAGCGTTTTTTTACGTCCTGGACTAACCACGATCATTATTGTGATCGGCGGGTTTTCATGGATGAACATCGCTCGTTTGATTCGTGGTGAAACGTTAGCAGCGAAAGAACGGGAGTATGTTGCTTACGGGAAATTTATCGGCCGTTCTTCATTCAGTATTATCGTGAAGCATGTTTTCCCAGCAGTACTGCCAACCTTGATCGTTGCGGCATCCGCAAGTATTTCTGGGGCGATCATGACCGAATCAGCGTTGAGCTTCCTCGGATTAGGCATTCAGCAGCCGATGGCTTCGTGGGGCAGTCTGTTGCAAAATGCGCAAAACAGCTTGCAGCGGGCACCATACATGGCGATCCTTCCAGGGCTCTTTGTTATTTTCACCATCTATTCCTTCAACAACATCGGCGACATGATCAAACATGTCTTGCAAAGGGAGGTGTGACCGATGAAGACAGAATTGTTAGCGATCGAAGCGTTGAATGTGACGTTTCACAGCAAAACCGGTCCGAAACCGTTAGTCAAAAAGCTGGATCTAGTGATTCCAAAAGGCAAAGTGGTTGGGATCGTCGGCGAATCTGGTAGTGGCAAAAGTATGACCATGAAAAGTGTCATGGATCTTTTGCCTGATAAGGTGACCGATCACTATGCCAGTTATACATTTGAAGGAGCAGCAGTGACCGATCGTCGAACATTACCGATCGCCATGATTTTTCAAGACCCGATGACTTCGTTGAATCCTTTGCGTACGATTGGCTATCATTTGATCGAAGTGATTCGCCGCTCACAAAACATATCGAAAAAAGCAGCTCAAGAAATCGCCGTCAAAGAGTTAGAAAAAGTCGGCATACCTTTTCCAGTACAACGTATGAAACAATATCCCCACGAGTTATCAGGAGGGATGCGTCAGCGGGTGATGATCGCCATGGCTTTATTGGCGCAACCGAAATTGCTGATCGCAGATGAACCGACGACGGCTTTAGATGTGACGATCCAAGCACAGATTTTGGCCTTGATCAAAAACCTGCAAAGAGAGAACCAGCTTTCCGTCGTCCTTGTGACCCATGACTTTGGGGTCGTTGCAGGAATGTGCGACTTTATTAAAGTGATGTATCAAGGTCGAGTCGTGGAAGAAGGCACCACGGAAGAGATCTTTTATCAACCTGCGCATCCTTATACGAAACAATTATTGCAAGCGGCACATTTAGGCGACAAGCATGCCGAATTAAAAGTCTTTGACTATCATGAGACATTGGCAAATGAGTTGCAAGAAACGCAGTTATCTAAGACCCATCGCGTTTGGTGCAATCAGGAGGTGACAGAATAATGGAAGAACTGATTCGCGTAGAACATGCGACGAAAACCTTTCGCAGCAAAAACTGGCGCGGCACTGTCAGTGAAGTCCGAGCGGTCGAAGATGTCAGTCTAACGATCCATCGGGGCGAGACATTGGGGCTAGTAGGGGAATCTGGGAGTGGGAAAACCACTTTAGGACGCAGTATTTTAAATTTAGAGACTTTAACAAGCGGGGAGATTTTCTTTGAAGGCAAAGAGCTAACAGCATTGACGGCAGAAGATCGCAAAGCAGCGTATCAGCAAATGCAGATCATTTTCCAAGATCCGTATTCATCATTGAATCCCCGCATGACGGCACTTGAACTGGTGATGGAGCCGTTGTATCATGAAACGAAAGATGCTGCCCGAGCGAAAGCCAAAGAAATCTTAGCGATCGTCGGGATCACGGGTGATGATGTCCATAAACTGCCCCGCAGTTTCAGCGGCGGACAACGGCAACGGATCGGTATCGCTCGTGCGGTGGTCAATCGCCCGGCGTTCGTCTTGTGTGATGAACCGACTTCGGCATTAGATGTCTCCATTCAGGCTCAGATCATCCAATTGCTGCTGCGTTTGCAAAAAGAGTTTTCATTGTCTTATTTGTTCATTTCCCATGACTTGTCCGTGATTCGTCATATCAGTGACCGAACAGCCGTCATGTATCAAGGGAAACTAGTTGAATTGGCACCCACCGACCGTTTGTTTGACAATCCGCTGCATCCCTACACGAAGAAATTATTAGCAGCAGCGCCGATCGCTGATCCTGTGTTAGCAAGAGGTGCGATGGAACAAACGGAGATTCAAAGCACGATTACTTTGACACCATTGTATGAATGGGTCGAAGTTGAACCAGATCATTTTGTGAGGAGAGAAAAACGATGACAGTAGAAACATTGACGATCCATCAAGGAAGCGACAAACTTGAAATGACGACCCCAACTGGCAATTGGGTGTTAGCACGGGAAAAAGGCTATTCGCCAGTCCAAATGCTGGTGAGTGCGGTCGCTGCTTGCGGTGGCTATGTATACGCATCCGTCTTAGAGAATTCAAAAATCACAGCAGAAATCGAAAAGATCGAAGTCAGCTATGACCGAGACGACAACAAAAAAGCCCAACCAGTCAGTGCCATCCACATTCAGTTTTATGCGAAAATCGCTGAAGCCGACCATGACAAAGCGACCCGTTGCCTAAAACTCGTTTCACCAAATTGCCCCGTGATCCAATCATTAGATCCAGCGATCGAAGTGACGGAAACGGTGACGTTTATTTAATCGAAAAAGACTTTGTGTGCCTGAAACCAATAGGCGTACAAAGTCTTTTGGCTCTATAATTTATGGGACTGATGAATCAGAATTGATTCTTCAGCCCCATTTTCATTTTAGGTATTAAAAAACATATCGTTCTCTAGTATGATTAAATCACCACAAAATAAACAACTGAGAGGACGATATGCTATATGAATGATTCTATCAAAAAAATGCTGAGAATAATAGAGAAAGATTTGATGATTACAGAGGTCTCTTACGAGACCCTTCAGAAGAAAAAGACGTTGGTCGTCGATGCTGTTCTCTCGCCTACTCCTCGTGCTTGTAGAAGTTGTGGTTCTACTGTGGTAGATGGAAACGGGAAAGCAATTATAGTGAAAAATGGGAAGAAGGAAACGATTGTCCGTTTTGAACAATAAAATCATATGCCTTTGGTTATGCGCCTAAAAAAGCAGCGCTATACCTGTAAAAACTGTCGCACCCATTGGACTGCTCAAAGTTATTTTGTCCAACCCAGACATTCAATCGCAAATCATGTTAGATATAAAATTGCTTCTTTACTGACTGAAAAAGTATCTTTATCTTTTATTGCGAAAAGCTGTCAGGTATCTTTGACCACCGTTATTCGTACATTGAAAGAGTTTAAAAGCTATTTACCAAAGCAATCTAAGAAGATTCTCCCCAGAGTATTGATGGTTGATGAATTTCGTTCGCATGCTTCTATAGAAGATAAAATGAGCTTTATTTGTGCAGATGGCGAAACAGGAAAATTAATAGATGTTTTGCCTACGCGTAAATTACCTCGATTAACAAGCTATTTCTTAGGTTGTACCAATCCAGAAGAAGTAGAATTCTTGGTGACAGACATGAACGCCGCCTACTTCCAGCTCACCAAACGTGTTCTGCCAAATGCGAAAGTCGTGATTGATCGGTTTCATATTGTCAAACACATGAATCAAGCGTTCAATGAGTTGCGTATCCGTGAAATGAATGAACTTCGTAAAGCCGGACAGAAAAGCCAGGCAGAAAAACTGAAAAAGAACTGGCGCTTTTTGCTAAAAAATCGTGCAAACATCAACCATTATGAATAAAAAACATGGAAAAGTTTCCGAGCACCAAAATACCCATTTCTTACTGAAGCAATGATGATTGATCGATTGCTTGAGTTTTCTCCGCCCCTAAAGGAGGCGTATCCCTTTTTTCATGAATTAGTTGAAGCCTTTCGAGACAAAGACCTGACTTATTTGTCTCCTTATTGGCAGAACTTCCCGAAACGTTAGATGACAGCTTTCGGGAAAAGCTTCAAAACCTTCTGACCTATGAAGAAGGCATCACCAACGCAATGATCTATCCTTATTCCAATGGAAAAATAGAAGCGAAGAATACCCACATAAAGACAATGAAACGAGTATCCTACGGATTTAAATCATTTGAGAACATGAGAATTAGAATCTTTTTGATCAATCAATTAATCAATGTAAGATAACAAAAAATCTGAGCCAGAATGTGGTTCATTCTGACTCAGATTTGATTTTGCACAACTCATTAGTCCTTATTGACAAAGAGCCTACTAAGATCTTTAACTTTTACGCCATCCTAATCATTTTTTCGCCCATGAATAATTTTTTCTGTTATTAAGTTAAAACCCATTTTTAAGATATTGTAAATTAATAAGCATGATTTTAGACTACTGGATTTTTAGAATTGCAACCTAATTTCAATCCGTAACTAGTCTATCTTTTATCAATAATACAAGATAACAAGTGTAGATTAAACGGAGCAGGGACTATAAGTTAAGCTAGATGACGTCTCCCATTAGTTTAAAACTTTATAAGGTGTGAATTGCAATAATCAAGAGGGAAAAAGTTGAGCAAATCTTAAAAAAAGATAATTGAGATTATGATGAGTTTAAAGAGAAGGCTACTAGAAAAAATTTATGACTATTTTACAGCAGAAAATTGCTGTTTTAGATAACGATGATGAAGTGGAAGAATAGGTCTACTCTCTTTTTGTTTTACAGGAAAGAATGATGAATGTGCTGACAAAACTATACTGTTGGATTTTTCTGACATACTAACAACAAGCATCATCCTTAGTAGTTAAATGCAATCAATATAAGCAGTTTAATTTTCACTTGTAACCTGTAAAAATAGGGAAGCTTATGTATATTGGGATATAAAGTATAGCTAGAAATATTGAGCGAATTTTTTATTAGTACACTAAAGATGTTAAGTTGAATCTAAATAAATCAAAGAATTACTTTAGAATTTTCAGTTTAACTTCCGGATCGCTATTCTTCAAATTTGATTTTTAGAGTATAATAGGCAAAAATTCATTTTGAAGGAATGATCAGTATGCCTAAAGTGGCTGTAATGGCGGGAACACCTATTGATACTAGGATGGGAGCTGATCTATTGAACGAAATTTCCTGTGAATTGTTAGAAGTACCTATTTCAGAAAATCCAGCTCAACAGACCTATTTCCAAACACTTCCAGTCTTCGAAAAGATGCACCAAATTGAAGTGAAAATAAAAGATCTACAGAGTAAAAAAATTGATTTACTGTTGGTTTATTGTAATTCACTGAGTGCATCGATTGATTTTGATTTTCTGGCTAAGAAATATTCAATGAAGATTATCACACCATTTCAAGTATATGCGGATTTGGCTCAAAAACACGAGCGTATTGGTGTGTTGACCGCTAATGGTCAAGGAGCGGCTGGAATAGAAAGTGTTTTAGTGCAGCACCATTCAACAATACGAGTTTATAATGTCACGAATCTGGATTGGGTACATGCGGTGGAAGCAAAGATCCACCCTAGTATTATTGTAGAACAATTTGGACTGACGGATTCAATGAGTTTTTTTATGAAAAATCAAGTCGAAGCGATTTTGATCGGTTGTACTCATTTTCCTTATTTTCTTACAGAATATCAGTCCAGAACGAGAATTCCTTGTATCAATCCAGATGATGCATTAATAGAAAAAGTCAAATCAATACTTTAATAAGCATTGGTTTGACACAGACAATAACTTAGGATTTTTTTGTTTTATTTTTTAGCCAAATAAGCATCAATGTGTGTTTTTATTTTTTCAAAGTCTCTCTCCAAAAATAAAATAGTCGGAATCTGAATGACCGGCAAATTACGCTCATTATTAAACGGTCCAAAGGGCTCTGGTAGCACCAATAGATCAATCATATCCTTATCTTTGGTATAATTTGCTGATACGTCATAATACTGAGAGAAAAAAGCTAAAAGATCATCAATGTTACGTCTAGCGCGGGTCGCAAATATTGTGGTAGAACCAACGCCACTATTAGAAGTAAGCATAAAATAGATTTTAGTCATTACGAATTCTCCTTTTTAAATAAAATATAGCGGTAGCTTTATGTTTGACTAACTATGCTTGCAAATAAAGTTAAAATTATAAGAAAAGGGGAATAAGAGCATGTTAAACAAAAGAATAGCAAATAAAAATGATTATAAATTAGTTTTAGAAATTTGGGAGAAGTCAGTAAAGCAAACCCATGATTTTCTAGCTGAAGCAGATTTTAATTTTTATAAAGCAATCATTCCTGAGAACTTAGATGAGGTTAAACTTTATTTATGGGAAGATAACGGAGAAATTGTCGGTTTTAGTGGTGTAAGTGCAGAAGAATTAGTTATGCTATTTCTTGATCCAGATTTTATTGGTAAGCGATATGGTAGTCAAATATTAATTGAGCTGATTGAAACTGAAGATATAAAAAGAATTGATGTTAATAGTCAAAATAAATATGCAAAACATTTTTATTTAAGCCATGGATTTGAAATTGAATCTGAAGAAGACTTAGATGGTTTTGGTAAACCATACCCTATAACGCATTTAGTAAAAAAATAATTCATGAATGGTTTATTACCTGATTGAACATGAATAAAAGTAATATTTTTATTTTGATGGCCTATTTCTAGGTTATGAATTATCCAGATCAAATTTGTGTATTACATTCAGTAATAAGGTGCTTATCTTAGGATCAACTTATGATACTAGCTGACCAAGGATGTACCAGTTATAGAAAATCAGTTAAAGTAAAAATGATAATAATCTTATGTCAACACTGATTTAGGCTGACCTGTGGGTTAGGAGAAAGACAGGTCGGTAGCTTTTAATACAAAAAATGGCTTGTATGTATCTAGATAGTTAACTGAAATTAGAAATGTTCTTATTTTTAACGGAGTAAGAAAAATAGGTGCTTTAGGTCTGAATACTTTTTCAATATAATGAAGATATCAAAGGCGACAGGAGTGTTTTTATGAATAAGAATCCTCATAATCTAAAGTTGGTAGCAGTAGATATGGATGGAACATTTGCTCGTACTGATTACACATACGATATCCCAAGGTTCAAGGCTGTTTTATCGCGAATGAAAGCTGTTGATTGTCAATTTGTTGTTGCAAGTGGAAATCAATACTACCAATTGAGATCGTTATTTCCAAATTATTATGATGAATTAAGTTTTGTTGCTGAAAATGGTGCTTTTGTTAAAGATAAAACAGAGGTACTATTTTCAGCCGATATGCCTAGAAAAGCGATCGAGGTGGTCCTTGATTTATGTAAAGACTATCCTGAAGTAAAAAATGTGATGTGTGGTCTGAATAGTGCCTACTGTGAAAGAGGAAAGGTGAGTCAAGCATTTTTTGATCTAACCAATATCTATTACCCTAGATTAGAATGGGTAGCTGATTTTGCAGAAGTTCAAGATAAAATTTTAAAATTTGCTCCGACTATGCCTGTTGAAAAAACCGAATTTTACGTTGAATTGTTCCGTGAAAAATTAGCCGGGCTATTAGTACCTACCAGTAGTGGTCATGGTTCTGTAGACTTGATTCTTTCTGAGTGCCATAAAACTTTCGGCTTGAAAATGTTAGTTGAGCGCTTGGGGATTAATCCTGACCAGTGCGTTGCTTTTGGAGATGGGGGCAATGACATTGAGATGTTGGAGTATTGTGGTCTGAGTTATGCAATGGATAATGCAACGGAAGCTGTTAAGCAAGTTGCTAAGCATCAATGTCCTTCAAATGACGAAGACGGTGTTTTAGTGACGCTCGATCGATTGTTCCCTAACACGTAAACACTAGGTAATTCATCAAAAAACCTCGATATAAGAAATATTCGAGGTTTTAAAACTATATTTAGAATAGATTTACGAAGCGTCTGATGAGTCAAAATAGACTTGGACATTGCTATCTAAAATACCACTTTCATTCTTTAAACGAATTGTTTGATTTGATGGAGTTACCTCTAATACTAAATGCCCATTAATAAAGGTAGTATCGTATTCAGATGTTTTAACTGTTGCTTCTTCGCAAGGTATTGTTAAATCATATGCTGGAATATAATGTTGTGTGGAAACTAATAAAAAACGATCACCAATCATACAGCATCCCTCTGCTGAAGAAAATTGATTAGAGCCATCATTTAAAGTTAACAAGAATCCATCCTTTAAACGAGGTACTTGCTTAAATACTTCTGGTTGTACTTCTAAAAATAAATTATCGCTCATTTTCACGACCACCATCGACTTCCACAGTTGAAATTGACATTTTATTTAACACACCTATTCCCCCTTAACTATAACTCAATTCTATATAAAAAATATTCTATTCTCAAATAATTGAACTTTTCAAATCGCCAATTTACTTCGGCTTTATCAGAGCTCATTCATATCAAGAGCGATTAACGCTGTAAAAATTAAACCGAAGATCTGATAAATTTTCTCTATTTTCTACAATATTTAAAACGCTTCCTTAGTCTATTATATATCTATTTCTCTTAGGAGTATGTTTAGATGTTTGAATAATAGTTGCCCAACTTTAAAGGTTATTCTTATAATATTTTACTTCATTTTCCAATAGAAAATTCAAAGGATTACTGGTTTTTCTAAAATAGTTTAGTTTAAATACATAAGTATCCTCCGACACTGTATTAGTTCATAATCATCTAAATACAAAATTTTCAAATAAAAATATTTCAAGCTCTATCGTTGACGAATGTAAACGATACTTATAAAGTAATAGAAATTGATTACATTTGTAAACTTAAAATGGTTAATTTATCTCACATAAAACTAAGAATAAAATAATGATTAAAAGTGGTTAGTTTTTATACGATTTAGCCTATCGGTAAAAATGAATTAACTTGGTAGATAAAGGAGAAGAAAGATGAAGACGATAGCAGTAGTTGGCGGTCATGGACAGGTTGGAAAAGGTAATGTTAGAGAGTTAACAAATCATGGGTATTTCGTTGTTTTAATGGGAAGAAATTTAAAAAAAATGGAAGTATTTGCCCAAGAATTTTTACCCATTCTAGAACAGAGTGAAGTAGACTTGAATAAATTTGTTATTCCTGAAAAACTTGCTGATCTTGATATGGTAATTGTTTGTTTGGACCAAACGGATACCCAGTTTGTCGAACAATGTCAAAAATTAGGAATTGATTATTTGGATATCAGTGCCAATAGTGATTTTTTGAAAAAAGTTAATTTGCTACCCATTCCTGAAAAAAGGAAGAGAGTCATTGGTTTAGGGTTAGCACCTGGTGTTACCAACTTAGCCGCGGCCGCGTACACTAAGAAAGAGCCATCTGCTCAAATGATAGTAATTGATGTCCTTTTAGGAATAGGTGATCGTCACGGTGAAGCAGCAGTAAGATGGACCTTTGAGCAATTAAATCGTACGTATATACATCCTAAATGGGCACAACCAATTGAAAATTTTGTCTATAGTCGAAAAACGGATTTTGGACCACCATTTGGGAAGCGTCGCAGTGCTAACTTTGGCTTTGCCGATCAGCATTTACTTTTTTCTGCAGATCCTTCACGCAATTATGTAACATTTCTCGGTTTGGATCAAAATTGGTTGACTGCATTGTTAAGAACAATAAAAAAAGTTGGACTAGCAAGACTTTTTAAAAATCCAAGAGTAATAAAGAGCCCCGTATGGTTCATGAAACTAGGATTAGTCGGAGATCGTTCTTTTGTTGTAAAAGTATCAAATGGACAAGTTAAAGATCCTGAAAAAATTGTTCTCTTTGGAGAAGAAGAAGCAAAAATGACTGCAGAAATCCCGGTATTTGTTGCGAACAAAATTTTAATAGAGACATTACCAAATGGGCATTACCATTTAACAGAACTAACTACCATGTCGGAGATACTAAGTCAGCTTCCACGTTTATCAGCCACAGAATAAATTGAAAAACTTTTTACACTATGAAAAATGGAAACAAGCTTCTCTAATTTGTTAAAATTATTCTTTTATTCTATCATTTCAACAAATATGTTGTAGTATGCAATAGCTTTTTTAGATTAAATTATAGTATTTAATTTTTTCTATAGTAATAAAATTCTATATCAACCAGATTACAATAATAGTTCTTGCTGTGACAGATATCGACCTTATATTGCGAGACACTTATACTTAAAACGAATTGGATGTGAAGTTACTTGATTGAAAGAGAAGAAGCTGAGGAAATAATGAAAAAATATAATCGCAGCTATGGAGAATTTGAAGAAAAGGCTACTCGAAAAGAGTTTATGACTGTTTTACAGTGGGTAGCTGAAGAATCTAATCGGAAACAGCGAAAGATTGCGGGATTGGATAAAGAGGAAGAGCAGTAGGCAAAAGCCCACTGTTCTTCTTAGTAAAAATGCCTAAAAAGGAAGTAAATGAATTTTAAATTGTAATCCTAAAATCTGTTTTACAAGAAGCTACTGATAGTGAGTATCTAGTACAAATGGATAGGCTACAATTAACTAGACAGAAAAA
>NZ_KV833878.1:0-395 GCF_001837725.1 Enterococcus sp. HMSC072F02 | reverse complement strand
TTTCTATTTACACAAAATATTTTACACTCTCTCGATGTTACATCTATAGAATTCTTTTATTACTTTCAAAGTATCTAAAGTTATCACAAATGATAGTTTTTCCAATACATGTATTTGTAACGCTGATTCTATTCCAATATTTGATGCAATATGATTAATAGTGCCAGTTCCATGAACATCCATTGATCCAATTCCATATATAGAAAAATATAGAGATTTGTCGATATTAAGTCTTTTCATCAACTTCAGTATGCTTGTTTTCTTTTCTTAGTCTAAATCGTACCAATGCCTATTGTCCCATCTTTTTGTTCCTTTATACTTAAATAATTTTTTCTGTTCATTCTTGTAATACGTAATTATATCATATGATTTGTCAAATTAAGCTAGAATAAAAT
>NZ_KV833877.1:0-1955 GCF_001837725.1 Enterococcus sp. HMSC072F02 | reverse complement strand
AATTTGTCAAAAAAACTGTTGCCATTCCACCCCTCACGCAGATAGTCCAGCATGGCTTGTAATTGAGGACGTTCGGTGGATTGTCCGCTTGCTTTATCTGAAAAGACCTTAGAAACGCTCTGTAACGCTTCTAATTGTCTATCTAGGTTTTGTTCTTTGCTACTCACTCGTGCATAACCAATTTTACTCATAAATCACACTCCCTATTTTGGCAAACTCTAATGAGCCTTTACAAATCTTATTATATCAGAAAAACAAAAAAGCCCACTAGAGTGTAACTCTAATGAGCTTATTCTTTTAATCGTTTTTATTTAATTTTCTATATATAAACCACATCAACAAGTACTGTAGCAGTAATCCTATTATTAATACAATAGCTAAACCAATCCTTCCGTCAGAAGTGTTTATAATTGTTCTAAAGAAATTTATACGTATAATAATACCAGCTATTGCATAGATTACTATAGGAGGTATAAGCGGAATCCACATTTGTTTTTCATTCGTTTTATTAAAAAGATAGAAAATGATTAAAAGAGCTAACAATATAAGAAATATCCCTAAATTATTTGATAATCTTACTTGTAATCCTGTGTTTAGTTGGAATGATAGTAAAAAGAAGACAACTAGTCCTACTCCAAAGAATAGTGACAATATTATATTCATAATCTTAGATTCATATCTATATAAACAATATCCCATAAATAATAATAAGGCGATAACAAGAAATACCAGATAAACACCTGAGATTAAGAAATTACCAATATCAATATATTCTTCAAATGAGACTAAAATGGGTATAAGTTTCAGTAAACATAATATCCCTAACGAACTAATAATAATTTTTATTGTATCTATCACGTTTATAGGCAATTCTTTAATAATATTGTCAGCTACTTGTTTAGGATTTTTACCTAAATAGTATTCCGCGGATTGTCCGTGAGCCTGTCCCTCCAATATATCTTCTAAAATCTCTAATAACATTTCTTCAGACTTTTTTTCATCTCTTATAAGAGACATTACTCTAATGTAAACTAAAAGATTGCCATAATATTTTTTGTTTTCTTTTGTTAGGTGCTCTTGGAGTTCCGCATTACGTTCAATAATCTTATTAGTTTTCATATTCATCAACCCCTTTAATTAAATTTGTAAGACAGCTATTGAGCTGATTCCACTCTTTAAAAAATTCTTGCTTTTCTTTGATTCCTTTTTCTGTTAATGAGTAATATTTTCTTCTGGGCCCGTATATTGATGGTTTTAAACTACCTATTATTAGCCCTTTTTTTTCTAAAGATAACAATAATGGGTATATTGTGCCTTTAGATATATTTTTAAATCCATAAATATCTAACTCTTCGCTTATCATGTATCCATACATCTCTTTTTTAGAAAGAAGAAGTAAAATACAACCATAAAGTATTCCTTTTAGCATTTGAGAATCAATTTTATTTGTCATTTTAATAATTTCTCCAGAGGTATTATGTTTTACATGATACCAAAATTATCGTAACTTGTAAAGCAATATAGCGAAGCATAAAAAAGAGCGGAATTTTCCACTCTTTAATAGTCGATTTTCAGCCTATTACAACAGCTTTCTATTTATTTAAAAAGTTTGCAATAGATATAGCTAGTAAACAAATAACTAGCGTAAGACCAACATACCCTAAAACAATAATTCCTGACGTTAAGTCAAGTTTTTAGAGTAACAAACGTAGAATTTTAATCTATTTATTTTAAGCACTTACCTTTTCAAATTGATTAGGTGTAAGATACCCTAAACTTTGATGGATTCGTTTTGAATTATAAAAGGCTTCGATGTACCAGAAAATACTCTGATAGGCTTCTTCAAAGTTCTTATATTTAAATTGATACACCCACTCTCTTTTTAAATGTCCATGCCAAGATTCAAGACTGGCATTATGATAAGGGTGGAATGGCAACAGTTTTTTTGACAAATT
>NZ_KV833876.1:0-257 GCF_001837725.1 Enterococcus sp. HMSC072F02 | reverse complement strand
GGTTCTGTTGCAAAGTTTTAAATAAAGAATAAAATCCCTTACGGTATCTATGATTTAAGCTGGGATTCCCAATAATACCTTGATTTCAGTACAGACCGAAAACCCGAAGAGAGTGCCTTCTTTTCGGGTTTTCTTATATAATCCTCGAATGGCTTCCATGCCTTTAATCGTGGTAGAGGCAGTGCGTAAACTTCGATAGAATTTATTGCGTCTCTTTACTGGACGATGGTCTTGTTCAATCAAATTATTCAGGTATT
>NZ_KV833875.1:0-8219 GCF_001837725.1 Enterococcus sp. HMSC072F02 | reverse complement strand
TCTTTATTTAAAACTTTGCAACAGAACCATTGAAACTATACACGCTTTATATAAAATTAGCCAAAGAGACAAAAGTCTCTTTGGCTTTTCAGTGATTCATGAGATGAATACATTAATGAGTATCTAAGCATAAAATCAAAAATTAATTGGAAACTCTTTATTAATTTTTTAACTTTGCAACAGAACCATCTTAAATAATACGCAAGGCTTCCTATTTGAATTATAGGTTTAATTTAATAAGAGATATTGTGATTTAGATACTCATCTAACTATTTAATTTATTTTTCGAACTATTAATAGTAGGTAATAAAATTCGTTTAAACACAGGAACTAATACAAGATAAAGGATTAAATTACCCGTTCCATGGAGGATATCAAAAAATAATCCTTGAAAATAATAGGCCCAAAAAGAAGGTAGTTGATATATAAAGACTTCAACTCTCGATACGATCAATCCGTAAAGAAGGCCACATAAAAATGCAATGATTGCTTGGATAGAGATGTGATGCTTAATCAGGGCACAGTTAGATAAAAAATGAAAAACCGTAACGATACTACTGAAGGCGATCAGTTGGCTGATTGTCCAACTACCCATTCCTAAATAAAGGTTCGTGCCTAATAAGCTTACTAAAGTAACGATTAAAGCATCTGTATAACTTCCATAAAAAGCGAGTAAAAGTAGAATGGCTGTCATTGGTTGTACATTCGGTATCCAAGTAAAAAGGATTCTACCAACAATACTGGCGGCACTAAATAAAGCGAGGGTGGTAATCCTTCTGATTGGAAAGCGTGAATTAGAGGTTGGTAACACTAGGAAAACTCCCTTGTTTTAATTGATAATAGTTCTCATTGTATCAGAATAAAAATTAATTACAAGATTGAATTACACTTTATATAGTACTATAATCATTGGTGGGCACAATATGTTGTGTTTGTTGATGATAAAGGTGGTAGTATTTAATGAATTATCCTAAAAAATATATAGAAAAACTAAATCAAGATATCTCTTCTTATAAAGAAGTCGCTAAGATAACTGCAGAAATGACTCAAACATTTGATGGGATTTCAAGATTAATCATGCTTGATCGCTATGCATTTAAAGATATGAGCGGAAAAACTTTGACAGTCGGGGATTTGGTTATTTTAACAACCCATGCTGATCCACAATATCCAGCAAGAGGGATCGGAAAAATTGAAGAGATCAATAAGGAACAGTTGATAATTCGAATTGAGGAAGAATTTCAAAGCTCGTTAACTAATCCAGAAGAAATTGCTTCGGGACGAGTGATTCGAAATATAAATGAGGTTGAGAAACCGCTTGAACTTTATTTTGAACAAATTGCAGCTCGTGTTGCTAGAGGAATCTCTGATATTGAAGGAGAAAAAAAAGCTCAGTTTTTTACCGAGTTTTATCAGCATTTGACAGAACAAAATCTCATTCCTGCTGGACGTGTACTTTATGGTGCAGGAACGAATTCAGAAGTAACATACTTCAATTGCTACGTTATGCCATTCATCCATGACTCTCGTGGGGGCCTGGCAAAACATCGTCAAGAAGTGATGGAGATTATGAGCCGTGGTGGTGGTGTAGGAACGAACGGTTCAACGCTACGGCCAAAATCAGCGATCGTCCATGGGGTGAATGGAAAATCATCAGGTTCAGTTTCGTGGCTCAATGATTTAGCTAATTTGACAAATTTAGTTGAACAAGGCGGGAGTCGTCGGGGAGCACAAATGATCATGTTGAATGATTGGCATCCAGATATTTTTGAATTCATTATCTCTAAGATTCAGAATCCGGCCATTTTACAAAATTTGATCCACACTAGCCAAAGTCCGATAGTACGTCAATTAGCTAGTGAAAAACTGACTTTTGAACCACTAATAGCAAATGAAAAGGGATGGTTAGAGTATTTGGTCGATCATCCGACGAATGATATGGAGGATAAATTTTTAAAAACGGCTCAACAGAAATTAAAAGCGGGTGGTACGTACAGTGTGAAAGACCCTGATTTCTTGACCGGAGCCAATATCTCCGTCTGTTTAACAAAAGAATTTATGGAAGCTGTCGAAACCGACCAAACTTATGAGTTACGCTTTCCAGCAATCGAAGACTATGACGCTAGTGAAATGGCTGATTATGATCAACATTGGATGGAAATTGGAGATGTCAGAGAATGGGCTGAAACAGGGCGTAAAGTAAAAATCCATCAAACGATCAAGGCTCGCGAATTGTGGGATTTGATTACTTATTGTGCAACGTATTCAGCAGAACCGGGAATATTTTTTATCGATAATGCTAATGAGATGACCAATGCTCAAGCCTACGGACAAAAGGTAGTTGCAACCAATCCATGTGGGGAACAGCCATTGACGCCTTATGCGGTATGCAATCTAGCAGCAATTAATTTAGCCAATATGGTTGATAAAGAAACGAAAGTTGTCGACTTTGAAAAATTAGCTGATGTCGTACGAGCTAGTGTTCGTTTTCAGGACAATGTAATTGATGCGACGCCTTACTTTTTTGAAAAAAATGAGCAGCAAGCTAAAGGTGAACGACGTGTTGGACTTGGGGTCATGGGATTGGCAGATTTATTGATTTATTGTGAAAAAGTCTATGGATCTGAAGATGGAAACCGTTTAGTAGATCAAGTATTTGAAAAAATTGCTGTTACGGCTTATCAAACGTCCGTCGAACTAGCAAAAGAAAAAGGCAGCTTCCCATTTTTAGTAGGCAAAACAGTCGAGGAAACAACCGCGCTTCGTCAACGTTTTATTGAATCGGGTTATATGAAGAAGATGCCGGAATCAATCCGACAAGCGATTCTAAAATACGGTATTCGTAATTCTCATTTACTAACAGTCGCACCAACAGGGTCAACGGGTACTATGGCTGGTGTTTCAACCGGACTAGAACCATATTTCTCTTTTTCTTATTTTAGAAGTGGTCGCTTAGGAAAATTCATTGAAGTTAACGCTGAAATAGTCAGTGAATATTTAGAAAAAAATCCAGAGAAAACTGCGGATAATCTACCACCATTCTTTGTCACTGCCATGGAGCTTTCACCAAAAGATCACGTGAGTGTTCAATGTACGATCCAACGTTGGGTAGATAGCTCTATCTCAAAAACAGTCAATGCACCTAAGGGTTATCAAGTGAAACAAGTAGCTGCGATCTATGAAGATCTGTATCAAGGCGGTGCTAAAGGTGGAACTGTCTATGTGGATGGTAGCAGGGATTCGCAAGTGTTGACACTTGAAGCAGATGGCAATGTATTTGAAGAACCTGTAGTAGGGGTGGCAGATAATCAAATTACTCTTGACTCATTAGAATCATCAGAAGCAGAAGAAATATGTCCGATTTGCCATGAGGGTAGAATTGAAGAAATTGGTGGTTGCAGTACCTGCACTAACTGTAAAGTACAACTAAAATGTGGCTTGTAAAAGGAGCTATTCGATGAAAATTTATACTAAAAGCGGCGATAAAGGAAATACTAGTATTATTGGTGGAGAAAGAATAAAAAAATCTGACGCTCGCGTTTGTGCTTACGGTAGCGTTGATGAAGTAAATTCTTGGGTCGGTAAAATTATTTCAGAGTTGGATGATAAAAAGTTTGAGCTGTTGAAAAAAGAACTAGTTGTATTACAAATTTTACTTTTTGATATTGGAACAGACTTGGCTACACCCATCGGGATTAAAGAAATGATTGTAGGGAAAGAAGAAGTAACTAAGATTGAAACGCTGATTGATTTTTATCAAGCAAAAGTTCCAGTCATTGAAAAATTTATCTTACCTGGAGGACATCCGGTGGCATGCGATATGCAAATTACACGAACAGTTATTCGTCGGGCAGAACGTGAAATCACACGATTGATTGTTTCAGATGAACCTATCAATTTACATGCATACAAAATTATGAATCGCTTATCAGATTTATTTTTTGTACTTGCACGTTATGTAAATCATGTTTATGCTACCAAAGAGCCATTTTATGAACGAGCAGGGAAGGTATTCCATTAAGAGAGGGTTTTAAACTTGAAAAAATTAGCAACATTATTAACCGTTTTTATCGGACTATTCATTATGACAGGGTGCCAATCAAATCAAAATGATCAAGCCTCTTCAAAAGCATCCACTCAAGCAACAAGCGAGGTTGCTAAATCAAGCGCGCTGATAAAATTGACTGATAGTGATAAAGAGATCACTTCAAAAACAGTCACTTACAAATCAGGAGAATCATTATTGGTAATTTTAAAGGCTAACTTTGAAGTAAAAGAAAGGGATGGCTTTATTACTTCAATTGATGGTCATGCGCAAGATGAGAGTCAAAATAAATACTGGACATTCACTATCAATGGAAAAATGGGTGAAAAAGGCGCAGGTGAAACTACATTAGATAATGATGATCAGGTAGTTTTCAATTTGGGTGTATTTAAATAAAAATTATCGTTCTTTACAGCAATTGGGCGATAATTAAGTAAGAGAAAATTATTAGTTTTTAAAGGAATATGTTAATTTTAAAACACGTTCAAACCAATCATTTCGAAGGGATTGAACGTGTTTTTTGGTTCTGTTGCAAAGTTTTATCTAAATACCTATTTAGTGTAAAATAGCTGAAACTAAAACATAAGGAGAATTACCATGTCCAATTTTAAAGGTAAACAATTTGAAAAGGATATTATCATGGTAGCCGTATGCTACTATTTAAGATATAACTTAAGTTATCGTGATGTTTCAGAAATCCTTAACGAACGTGGAATCAATGTTTGTCACACGACGGTTTATCGATGGGTACAAGAATATAGTCAAGTTATTTATTGCTTATGGAAGAAAAGAAATAAATCTGTTGGCGATTCCTGGAGAATGGATGAAACTTATATTAAGGTAAAAGGAAAGTGGCACTATTTGTATCGATCCATTGATTCTTCGGGGATAACATTAGATATTTGGTTGCGAAAAAAGCGTGATAAACAAGCAGCTTATGCTTTCTTTAAACGATTGATCAAACAATTTGGAGAACCTAAAGTTCTTGTCACTGATAAAGCCCCTTCACTAAGTAGTGCGTTTAATCAATTGCATTCTGAAGGATTATTTTCTAAGACTGAACACCGAACAAATAAATACTTGAATAATATCATTGAACAGGATCATCGATCCATCAAGAAAAGGCACAAATTATATCAGTCCATAAGGACTGCTTCCTCAACAATTAAAGGAATTGAAACCATACACGCTTTATATAAAATTAGCCAAAGAGACAAAAGTCTCTTTGGCTTTTCAGTGATTCATGAGATGAATACATTAATGAGTATCTAAGCATAAAATCAAAAATTAATTGGAAACTCTTTATTAATTTTTTAACTTTGCAACAGAACCATGCTACGAATCAATTAGTAGCATATCAAGCCGCTTCCACAGGAGTTAATAAGTTGTTTGAAGGTTATAAAGTGAAAAAGGGCATAAAACAATCTGACTTTGATAAAGCAAGTGACTTGGTGAAAAAGTTGAAGGAAGGTGAAAGCAAGAAAGAGCTAGCTACAAAATTGAATCAGGTAAAAGCTTCTATAGAAACTGCCGCTAAAGCAAAAGTAGATAGTAAAACTAGTGAAGCTGTATCAGCAGAAGGGAAGTCTACTCCTGCTGAAGAACAAAAACAGGAAGCTTCTAAGGCAAACGATACCGATTCAGCAGTTCAAGACCAAGAAAATGCACAAGTTGCATCGTCACAAAGTCAAGAATCTGTTAACAGTAATGTTGATTCTGTAGAGGGGGGCAATGTGTCAAATGGAGAATATAATTCACCATCTGTTCAAAGCAACTCAGGATCTTCTAGTTCTAGTGCAAGTTCCGTTACTAACATTAACCAAGCAAGTAGTTCTGCGGGTACATCCAATAACAGTAGTTCTACTAACAACAATAGCAATGGTAGCTCGAATAGCAATTCTGGTAGTAATTCTAATAGTAATAGTTCAAGTCACCAAGCACCGTCAGCACCAACGATTGTGAGTGGTGGAATGGGAAATAGCGGTCAATTATTTGGATCTGCTCTTGAAGCGAACACGTACGGAAACAGCGTACTTGATAGTGATTTTTCAAAAAATGGCTATACAACTATTCAGGTTTATTATTCAGATGGTTCAGTTAAGTATTCTGTTGATTTTTATTAAAATTGAAAAGTGAGTGTGAATGTAAAATGAAAAAAATAACTTTAGGATTAGTCTTAGGTTTAGTAATGTGAGGAATAGTATTGATTTCTACACTAAATGCGCATGCTGTGGAAACAACTTCTTGGTGTACACGTACAATTGAACAAATTAAAAATGATATTGAAGGTAAAAAAAACAAACACCATCCAATGGGACGATACTTTAAGTGCTATAAGTGGAGTAACTAATATTTCAGTAGAAAAATTACAATCAATTAACGGTATCACTGATGCTAACTTAATTTATGCTGGAAATACTATGCACTTTGCTAGTTCTACAGCTACAGTAACTACACCTCAAAATGAAGTTGTAGAAAAAACTGTAGTTACTCCATCTGAAAAAGTTGATTCTAAGAAAGAAGTTGGAACACCTGTTGATCAATCTCAAACACAAACGACAATTACTAATGATAATCAAGTAGCTAATAGCAATTCAAACTACCAAGCTACAACAACACCAAGTGTTTAAAATAGTGCATCAAGTCAAGGTAATACCGTAATTAATAATGGAGGTACTACACCTTCTGAATCTAATAACGGATCAACTGGTGCTAATAATACTAATACTGATACAACTGATACAACTGATACTGGTTCTACTACTGGATCAGAAAATGGATCAACTCATAATATATTTAAATTTTTTAATATCCGTATAAAAAGACAATCTTGACCTTATGAAGATTGTCTTTATTTTTTTATTTGAAAGTAAACAAGAATGTTATTACTGATTAAAGAATTGGTAGCGGACAGAATGATCAATTATTTCTCTAATAAATAATTAACTAATTTAACAAAAGCTTTTTTCATTAAAGCCCCACTAAATTTAATAGACAGTCTTTTTTACAAACTAATTTAACGATATTTGAACATAATTTTAAACTCAAAAAATAATTTTCTGAAAATTAACATTTTTAATTTACATAAAACCTTCTTTGTATTATGATACATCTAAAATAAATGAGAATTTAATGTGTGAAATAGACATCAAATTTAAAAAAATCTATTCAATTATTAATAAGATAGAAAGTTTATTGATAATAGGTAGAAAAAAATAATGTAATACAGGGATTTTTAGTTCCTTTTTGTAATGAAAGAAGGGATGGCTGGCGTTAAGTAGGAAAGGATAAATGAACAATCACATTAGTAACAAAGAGATAGCTCAAATAATTTTCGTTTTGTAAGCAGTTATTTCTATTTTCTTAATCAAAAATGATGATCACTGTGAACAAATAAATTTAATATAAATTGTTTTACTTAATCATGCTAAACAGGGAGTGTGAAGCATTGATGGAAAATGCTGAAAGAATAGAAGAAATCAATATGAATGATACAAAATTTGAATAACTGCTAATTCGTCTAGTAAAAGTTCAGTACATAGAGAAATTTGTGTATCGTGGTAATTTTATTATCCTACAAACGAATTGAATTGCTTGAAACCCCTAAAGCCGATAAAACGACAACATAAAGATGAAAAAAACTTCAATGTGAACGTGGCGAAAGCAAAAAAAATTTATCGGATGGTCTAAGGTTAAAACCTAAAGACTAGAATCAATGGGCAACCAGCAGCCAAGCTCTTAATAGGAGAAGGTTCAACGACTATTCCTCTTGAAGGAAGTACATGTAAGCACATGGAAGCGGTTCGGTCTAAGCCTTAAACAATGAAGGTAAGAATAAGATATAGTCTGTACTTGTATGAAAGTACAAGAAGTTCATCAGAGAACTGCATAGAAGTAGCGTTTCTATGTGAACAATTAGTTAGTTAAATATGCGTTTTAACTAACTGTAGTTTCATGACGAAGTACAACCAATTTTTACAACGGGTAATGGGATTTCAGAAGAAGTAGTAAGAACAATTTCTAAGCTTAAGCAAGAACCTGAATGGATGCTAGATTTTCGGTTAAAAGCTTTTCATATTTTTGAAACATTACCAAAACCGAAATACGGCCCATCACTAGAAGGATTGAATTTTGATGCTATCAATGGTTCTGTTGCGAAGTTTGAAAATCAAAC
>NZ_KV833874.1:0-17764 GCF_001837725.1 Enterococcus sp. HMSC072F02 | reverse complement strand
TTTTTTCAGCTTCTTGTTTTTGATTTTCAAATTTTGCTTTTTCGGATTGCTCTGTCGCCAAAGAAGCGGATATCTCATTGATTTTTATACTTTGAGTTAATTTGGCTTCTATAAGGTCATTTTCTTTCTCTTCGAGAGATCGAGTTTCTTTTTCCGCATCTGTAACTTTTTTCTCAGCTTCTTTTTTTAATTCATCTAAATTTTCTTTATCATCTATCTGGGCCTGCATAATCTCATTACTAGCAGAAATAAGCTTAGTCATACCAATGGCTGCTGTGACTGCATCTGATAATGATTCGGCATTTACCATGACAGATATTATAGAGTCACTTTTTTGATTTACTTGTGCATTCCTAGCCTGCTCTTCGATAAGTTTATTCCTAAGGCGTATTCTTTCCTCAAGAGCAGTAATTTTCTGATTAATCTCGGTAAGTTTCTTCTCAGATGTGTTTTTTTCCACTAGCACTTTTTTATATTCTTTTTCTAGCTGAGTTATTTTGTTATCTAAATCAGTAAGATAATTTTCAGCTGATTCTTTATTTTTTACAATCGCTTCAATTTTATCATCTTTTTCTTTGATTTTTTCCTCTATAGTCTGTGCTTTAGCTAAGAGACCATTACTAAAAAATAGCGAAAACACAATGACAGAGGTAGATATAAATGTTTTTTTCAAATTGATTTTTCACTTCCCTTATTTTATTTGTGAAGAAACATTTTACATAATATTCTCCTCTCTATTTTATCGTTGCTACAGGTTCTACTAGGAATTGAAATTGGAATTACTATACAAAAAGTAATAGGATCCATATGCTATATTTCAATTTAATAGACAGCTTCAAAATAACTAAAACTTATGGAGATTTTATGGAGCATATACATACCTACATAAAATTCACACAACTGTAAAGTATGATATCAAAAGTTAATACAGGAGAACGAATTTAGTGAATAAAACATTGAGACTCATGAAACCTTGGGACTATTTCATTATTACTGCGGTCATTATGGCATCATTCGTACCATATTTACTATTTGATACTAATAATGATGAAAATAATAATAGGGAAAGTACAGATGTAATTGCAGTTGTTAAAATAGATGGAGAAGTTGTAGACAAATTTAACTTATCACAAGTTAATGAGTCTTTTGAAAAAACATATTACCCTCAAAAAGGGAAATACAATATTATTGAAGTAGCTCCTGGAAAAATCAGGGTAAAAGAAGATAATAGTCCTGATCAAATTGCTGTTCGTACAGGCTGGATTAGTAGACCAGGGGAAATGAGTATATGTCTGCCTCATAAATTGATTGTTGAAATTTTAGGAGTAGAGGAGAATCCTTTAATTTATTAGTATGAACTAATAAGTACCACGAATCCTATTATAGAGACATGGACGGAGTAATCTAAGGAAAGACCGTTAACTAAAGTCGCTAAAACCTGTTTACATTATTCTTCATTTAAGGTGGTTACGGAATTTTGCATATAGAAAGCCATATTAGAGCTAACGAGTTTATAAAATATTAATAGGGATGGTAGGTGTCATTACAGTGGATAATACTTATTTAACAGATGTGTTTAATCAATATAAATTACGCGAAAATTTACTGTATCAAACTTGGTTTATCAAAAGTGAAAAACGTTTGAAAGCGTTTAAAAAAGTTAGGAAATACGTACAAGTACTTATCAAACATGTCAATAACGGAACGTTCCCAACAGATTTTAAAAATTCAGCCCTAGAGGACATAATGAATGTAATTGCAGAACAAACAGAAATTTTTAAAGGAGCCAAGCATGCATTTATGTGGAAACCTAAATTGAGAATTCCGGATATTTATGAAAATAGGGAAAATCAGTTAGCTTTTTCACTTTGTCTTGATCAAATTCTTAAAGCTAATCAAGAAATTAAAATGTTATTTGCTGTAAATATTCTAGCAGAAAAGAAAATCAGAGGGCTTGGTCCAGCTGTCGCAAACATTTTATATTTTCTAGAACCTACCATTTTCCCTCCTTTTAACACAGCTATTGTAAATGGATATAATTATCTTACGGGCTCGAAAATTCGCTTAGGTAAATGGGAGGACTATTTTAAACTCCGTGATGGTATGATTGAACTCAACTGCTTAGGAGGACTTTTTTCGAAAGATTTGGGTGCTATCTCAGCTTTTTTATTTGATATTGGGAAACTAAATTATATTGTTCGCGAAAATGAAGAAGAGTATGTCAGAATTTCAGAAAGTAACACCCAGAAATTAATAAAACAGAAGTTGGAAAAAGAGGATGGCAAAAATGTGCACCAAAAAATCCAATATATCTTAGCTACTTTAGGTAATGAGATAGGTTATCATGCTTGGATTGCCTCAAACGATCATAATAGAATTGTAGATGGGAATCGCTTAGGAGATGTGTCTATACCTCTATTACCAGAAACAATCTATCAATTACCAAATCCGTTAAGTAGGACGATTGGTTTGATTGATGTTATTTGGTTTTCAAAAAATGGGGAACCGATATGTGCTTTTGAGGTTGAAAAATCGACGTCAATAATTTCTGGGATGAATCGAATGGATGATTTGTATTCGATTCATCAAGAAAATTTGATGATGTATATTGTCTCACCGGATCAACGTGAAGAGGAGATACGAGCACAATTTAATAGACCACATTATATGCGTAATCAAAATTTGCATGATCACTTACGATACATTCTATTTACAGATTTAGAGAAACATGCTAATTTTATGAAGAAATTTGGCAAAGATTTTACAATTTTAGCCCCGATATCTCATTATCCAAGTGGTGAACTAGTTCGGTAGTTATTCTGGACAAAGAAGTTGAAATTAATACGGTTAATTGTAGTATAAATAAGCATTTGGGCAGAATTGGAAATCAATCTTCCCTTTTTTTACGAGTAGCTTCCACATTTATAATGGCGCTCATTGCTATTGAATGTCTTAGCAACGTCCAGAAGAAAATCATCATATTAATGCTGCCCATGCTTCCATTTTAGTAACTTTTCGTTGAAGAAAATTGCGGATAGAGTGAATACTATCTATTCATAACCTAGAAATGTTATCTAAAAAGGTATTTTCCTTATATTCATCGAAGATAATGGTTTTATTTGCACTAAAAAAAGAAACAATAAATCTTACTTCTAGAATCCCCTGGTGTATGGACTACCCTATACACCAGGGGATGTTATGTACTCTTGGTGGAATGCAACGAGTGGATGGAATGATGAGGATCATTTTCTTTGGTGTCAGAAATACATAAAGAAAGATTATAAACCACGCATGCCTTATTCGTTTTATAAAGAGTAAAGTTAGACTAAATATTTTGAGAGAATCAATTCTATTCTGAACCATGAATTTAGTGAATTTTAAAGGGACTGTGACATAAGTCCATAGAAGAAAACCGCAAGAAATGACGAGAAAGCGTTCATTTCTTGCGGTTTTTTGGGTAAAATAAAAAGGAGCACCGGTTCCCGCCAATGCACCATCATTTAATCCTGAAAGGACTAAACAAAATGTATACTAATTATAACATGAATCAACTCACTTTGGATCTATCTACTTCATTTTCTCCAAAAGAAAATCATGTCGCCGTTTTTATCCATGAACTGGTCGAAGCGCTTCAGATTAATGACCCCTATCTTTTTGGTCGACCAAGAGAATATGATTTAGGTGCCATGATGAAGGTGGTTCTTTTTGCGTATACGCGAGAAACCTTTACAAGTCGCAAGATTGAACGCTTAGCTGAAGAAAACCTATATGCTCGCTGGTTGACGCAAGAACGGGTTCCGACTTATCGAACTATCGCCCGTTTTTGTGTATCCAACGATGTACAGGAGTTGACCAATAAAGGTTTAGATCAGTTGACAGAGTATCTGCGTGCACGGAATCTGATTGATGATGCGTTGTTTATTGACGGGACCAAAATCTTGGCGGATGCGAATAAATACAGCTTTGTCTGGAAGAAAAATACGATCCGGTTCGATCAAATGAATCGCGAAAAATTGCTTACTATGATGACGGAACTAAAAGAAGCATATGCCCTGAAACAGATTCCCGAAGGGACGACCTTGACCGTAGACATGATAGATGAACTGTTAACACGGATGGAACTGCGTCTGGATGAACTAGAAAATGAAGTTGAGGCAACGAAACGTCTTTCGCCAAATCCAGCGAAACAACAACGGCGAACGTTGAAAAGCCAAGTACGCAAACTAAATGCAAAGCGAGAAAAACTTCTGGAACATCAAACGCAGTTTTCTATTTATGGGACTAGAAACAGTTATTCAAAAACCGATCATGATGCGACATTTATGCGCGTAAAAGAAGACCACATGAAAAATGGCCAACTTAAACCTGCGTATAACCTGCAGATCGCTACATGTAATCAATTTGTGCTCGGCTACGATGTCTTTCAAAACCCAACAGACACTAAAACACTGAAACCATTACTGGAAAAAATGAAGACTGCACAAAAGTCCCCTCATTATTTGGTCGCCGATGCAGGTTATGGTTCAGAAAGCAATTACCGCTATATAGAAGATGAACTTCCTCAGCATACTGCACTGATTCCTTATGGAACGATGTTTAAAGAACAAAGTAAGAAATGGCAGACAGATGACCGGAAAGTAATGAATTGGGTTTACGAGCCCAATGAGGACTTTTACATCGACCCCAAAGGGGTACGATTCAATTTTCATGCCTACCGTCAACGAACAGATGCGGATGGCTTTGTCCGAGATTTTAAAGAATACCAAGCAGAAAAAACGGATGCGAACCAAGCGCTCATTCCTGAAGCCTTAACCCCAAAGGGGAATCGTAGAAAGATCACTGTAAATCCGTCTTGGGAGTATCATAAAGAAAAACAAAAAGAACGGTTATCAACGCCTGACATTCAAAAAATATATGGGCGGAGAAAAGTCGACGTGGAAACAGTCTTCGGATTTATGCAGGCTTGTTCGGGCTTCACTCGCTACACGGTTCGAGGCTTAGAGAAAGTCAGAAAACAGACGGGTTTACTCATTACGGCAATCAATATGATGAAATTGACAAAAATAGGAACTTGAACTACTCAAAATGAATAAAAAAACAAGAAGCACTCGAAAAATCTCATGATTTCCAAGTGCTCCTTGTTTTTTGGAGAGCGTAACTAGGTAACTTATGTCACGCCTCCTTTAACTTATTTTAACCTTGACTTCAAATCGCTTAGTTCACTACTTAAGATATCATTTTGCTCTTTTAAATTTTCAAGATCCTGTTTCAATTGTTCGTCATCTTTTTCATTATGCGATCCTGAGTGCATACCCCTCATCATAAATATCATCATTATCGGACATAATAAAAGTAATAACCACTGCATTGTCATCGCTCCTTAACTAAGTTCTTTAGAGTAGCAACTTCTTCTTTTAATTGCTCAGTTTGGATTTTTAAACTTGCTATATCATTTTCGGAACCAGTGTGTTTTGAATGATCTTCTCCATGCATATGATGATGCCCAGCATGTCCGTGCCCTTTATGCATAAACATCATTGAGATAGGGCAAATTAGTAGTAATAGTAGTGGTAAGAGATTAAGTAATGCTTCCATGTAAATCTTCCTCCTTAGATTTTTTGAGATAGATGTAAGTTAATATAGAGCCAATTAATAGGACTATGGACAGGACTTGAGCCATTCTCAAGTTTGCTGTTAGCATTAAACTGTCGGTCCGTAATCCTTCAATCCAGAATCTCCCGACGGAATATAGTGAAACATAAATTAAAAATATTTGCCCAAAGAACATTCTATTTCTAGACACCAGAAGCAAAATAATGAGTACTCCTATATTCCATAAAGACTCATATAAAAAAGTCGGATGATGGTAGGCCCCATCAATATACATTTGATCAATTATGAAAGATGGGAGTTTCAGAGATTGCAGGAACTCTATGTCTACAATTTCTCCATAGGCCTCTTGATTCATAAAATTTCCCCATCGTCCAATGATTTGTCCAATTACTATACTGGGAGCAACTACGTCAGCAACATTCCAAAAAGAAAGATTTTTCTTCTTGCAATAAATAACCCCTGTCAATACAGCACCAATTAATCCACCATGTATTGCTATACCACCTTCCCAAATTTTTAAGATACTTAAAGGATTATCAATGTACAAAGGTAATTCAAAAAGTACATAGTATAATCTGGCCGATATAATAGAAACTGGCAATCCATATAACAACAGATCAACAATTGTATCCTCAGGCAATGCCGCACGCTTTGCTCTTCTATTAGCAACAAAATATCCGATTATGATCCCAAACACTATGAAAATGGCATACCAATAAATAGTAAATGGACCAAACGAAATAAATACTCTGTCGTAGGGTTCTCTCAAATTCTTCCCTCCTTCCTAATGAACTTGTTTTGACTATAGCAGGCTATTATGGAAATTTTATGTAGACTTTTTGACAGATACATTGGTACACATTTTCTACACAAGTTTTTTTATCATTATATTAAAAGGAGTGATCTAATATAAATATTAATTTAATGAAAAAAAGCATGCTATTTCTATTATTTTTTGTCTTTGCTTTATCCCTCGCGATTACATTGACAATCAACTTCCCTGGTTTGCTCAAAATCAATTTATTCTTTCAAAGCGATATAAATTTTCAAAACTGGAGTAGATCTCAAGTTAATCAAGATTTTAGAAACTTAATGGGCTATTTAAATAATCCTTTTCAAAAAGAATTGGTTTTTGATAATCTATACGTCTCAGATCGCGGTATAAACCATTTTAAAGATGTTAAATTTTTGTTCCAGCTTAACTATTCATTGCTTCTTTCTACGAGTAGCGTTCTTTTATACCTAAACAGGAAAAAATTAGTAACGCGTGATCAAGTCAGAGAAATCACTAGTTTAATCAAGTGGATGATAATATCAGTCTGTGTAATGGCACTTCTGTTTTTTGATAAAGCATTTGTGCTTTTTCATCAAGTATTTTTTGACAATGATGATTGGATGTTTGACTATCGTACAGATCCAATTATCAGTTTTTTACCGGAAACATTTTTCTTTTTATGATTTTTATTAATTGTAACTATAAGTGTTTCTACTTTGACAACAATTCATCATTTGTTTAATAAAGAAGAACGTACTTTATGAATAGCCTAAGGAGGGATGGTCTTGGTCGAACACAAAATACAGGTATCGAATTCAGAGTTAGATGTTTTAAAGTTTATCTGGAGATATGAACCGGTAACATGTGGTTTAATAACACATGGAATGCAAGAGCGTAATAGTTGGCATCCCTCCACAACAAAAACGTTAATAAGAAGGTTGTTAGATAAAAATGTGATCACGTTTAACACTTCAAAAAACCAAAGATACTACACTTCACTGATTAAGAAGCAAGAATTTTTAGAAACCGAAATACAAAGGTTACTTTCTGGAATGGATGAAGGTTGTATCTCAGAAGTAAGCTACTATTTAAACGGATTGGTTAAACGTTCTGACACGGAGGAATTCAATGATTTCAAAATATAATCTTTATGGAATGACTTGTGCAGTTTGCGCAACAACAATAGAGAAAAAAATTCATGAGTTGGATGGAGTATATTTCGCTAAAGTTAACTTAACAACTGAGGTTCTAAAATTGGAATATGATGAAGGTGTTTTGTCTAATCATACAGTTATAACAGCTATTCAAGACATTGGTTATGACGCTGAGATTCGAAAAAAAACTGAGATAAAGGTATTTGGAATAAGTGGAATGACTTGTGTGTCCTGCGCTAACAAAATTGAAAATGTAGTTAAATCAATGACTTATGTCAAATATGCCAACGTAAATTTTGAAGCAGAAAAACTCTCGGTAATATCAACTGACCCTTCAGCGGTTGCAAAAATAAGTGATGTTGTCAAAATTCTTGGATATCAGCTATATGCTCTTTCTGAAGATGAGGAACAAGTAATATATAAAACAAAAGAACAAGAGCAACAGCAACAGAAGCTAAGGCGAAGATTTATCACGTCAATGCTATTTACAATTCCTATTATATATGTTGCTAGTGCAAATATACTTGAGTTACCCCTATTTGAAATAATTGATCCTACGACAAACCCTAGTTTTTTTCGATGACGCAATTAATACTTACCGCTCCGGTTATATTGGCCAATAAAGACTATTATAAAATTGGATTTTCCTCACTCATGAAAAAACATCCGAAAATGGACACATTAATTGCTTTAGGTACAAGTATTGCTTTGTTATACGGCATCTTTGCAACAATACAGATTATATTGGGAAATTATCTCTATACAAAAGAGCTCTACTTTGGAGCATCAGCAGTGATATTAACGTTAATCAGACTAGAGAAATACCTAGAGTTGGTGACGAAAGATAAGACATCTGAAGCAATACAAAAATTAATGAGGATGACTCCCAAAACAGCGAAAACTATCAGACATAATAAGGAACAGACTGTTCCTATTGAATCAGTTTTAGTAGGAGATGTGATCATAGCAAAACCAGGAGAGCGTTTGCCACTGGATGGTATTGTAATAAGTGGTAAGTCTTTAGTTGATGAATCTATGCCTACAGGTGAAAATCTTCCTGTTGAAAAGAAAGCTAATGACCGAGTAATAGGACCCAGTAAAAATAAAAATGGCGTAATAAGATATGAAACAACTCATATTGGTAAAGACACCACTTTAGCTCAAATAAGCAAACTAGTGGATGATGCACAATCTTCGAAAGCTCCAATCGAAAAACTGGCTGATATCATTTCAAGTTACTTTGTATATATCATTATTGTAGTTGCGATTGGATCTAGTCTACTTTGGGTGCTATCTGGACAAAGTATTTCGTTTTCATTCTCAGTCTTAATTTCAGTTTTAGTTATAACATGTCCTTGTGCATTCGGTTTAGCTACACGGACAGCTATTATGGTCGGTATGGGAAAAGGCGCTGAAAATGGTATCTTAATTAAAAGTGGTGAAGCTTTAGAAACAACTCATCACGTAAAAACAATATTATTCGATAAAACTGGTACGATTACAAAAGGAAAACCTGTGGTAACAGATATAATACTTGCAGAAAATATGGATAGAAACTTTCTCTTGTTTTTAGCGGCCTCTGCTGAAAAAGCATCCGAGCATCCGCTTGGGGAGGCAATTGTAAAAGAAGCCGAAATCGTGGGGATTGATCTGGTTGAACCTAGTATATTCGAATCTTTCTCTGGATTGGACGTTAATGCTATATTGAAAGGTACCGAAGTAAGTTTAGGAAATGAAGAGTTCTTTAAGCAGTTGAATATAGACATTAGTAAATTTAAGTTAATTTCAGATAATTTAGTATCTAAAGGAAAGACACCAGTGTATATTGCAAATGATCGTATCTTTCTCGGAATAATTGCGATTGAAGACACTATAAAGCCAGCAAGTGCATTAGCAATTCAAAAGTTGAATAAACTTGGCCTCAATGTGGTTATGCTCACGGGTGATAATAAACTTACTGCACAGGCAATAGCTAATCAAGTTGGGATCACCAACGTTATTAGTGAGGTATTACCTCAAGAAAAGGCCTACTATGTTAAAATGTTGCAGTCAAAAGAACATAGGGTTGCAATGGTAGGTAATGGGATAAACGATGCACTTGCCCTCGCTCAAGCGGATATAGGTTTTGTGATGGGTTATGGTACTGATATAGCGATGGAATCTGCGGATATAATATTGATAAACGACGATCTGCAATTGCTACTGTTAGCTGTTGACTTAAGCAAAAAAACAATTTGGAATATAAAGTCAAATTTGTTCTGGGCATTTGCTTATAACATGTTAAGTGTTCCAATAGCGATGGGTGTTTTGAACATTTTCGGTGGGCCTTTATTAAGCCCAATAATTGCAGGAGCTGCTATGAGTTTTAGCTCGATATCAATGCTTTTAAATTCACTTCGCTTAAAAAAATTCAAAGTCAAATAGGAAAGGTGATTGTCTCATGACTGAATATTTACAGACCTTATTTATTAGTGGAATGGCTTGTTTAGGATGCGCCGGAGAAATTAAGTATGCATTAGAAAAGAATCCCTCAATTTCTGTTAAGAAAGTGAATCTTGAAGAAGGATTGGTAACTATTGCAGCAAAGACAGATTTATCAATTAGCGTTATTAATCAATTGTTGGAAAATACGAAGTATAAGGCTTTATAAGTTTGGTGAATCATCACATTAAATATGGGAATTCTTACGGCAAGAAAGTTTCTCCATATTCTACTTTTTTCAAATCGGGATGTAGAGAAAAAACAGTCTTTTAAGATTTATGCATTGCTTTTTGTGCATAAATATATGTTGAATCCAATAGGCGGCTTTTTTCCTGAAGGCGATCCAATCACGGCAGAAGCCGATGATGAAGGTAACTGGGAAGCGACGGTACCAGAACTAACGGAAGGTGATACAGTAACAGTCGTAGCTGAATCCGAAGGCAAAGATCCGAGTGCACCAATCACCGTGAGTGTAAACGGTTTAACCGTGGCGGCACCGACGGCTACAATAACAGGAAACAGTACCGATGGGTATCCTGTGACGGGGACAGCCGCAGCAAATGCGGCCATTGAAATTTTAAATGAAGCAGGCGATATTGTTGGTAGTACGACGGCGGATGACAAAGGTGCTTATACCGTGACCTTAGATCCAGACGATGTGGCGCCAGAAGAAGCTTTGCAGGTAGTGGCAGTTGTGACAGCGGGCGGTCAAGATTATCGAAGTACAGGCACAACACTAGTGGTTCCTGCAGACGATGTAGAAGGTTTGACGGAAACACCAACGATCGACTCGGTAACAGCTGGGGATACCACCATCGGTGGTACCGCTGAACCAGGGGCAACCGTGACGGTGACACTTCCTGATGGGACTGAAGTTACCACCGAAACAGATGATGAGGGCAATTGGAGTGTCAATGTACCTGAATTGTCTGAAGGGGATACCATTACAGTCGTCGCAGATAGTGACGGTAAAGACCCAAGTGATCCAATCAATGTAACTGTCGGAGCACTGACTGTTGCCGCACCGACAGCTTCCATCAGCGGAAATAGCACCGATGGTTATCCAGTGATAGGGAAAGCGTCTGCACATGCAATAATAGAGATCTTAAATGAGGATAATGAGATTGTTGGTAAAGGTACAGTAAATCACGCTGGTAACTTCATGATTACTCTTAACCCAGAAAATGTGACAGCGGGTGATATCCTAAGAGTTGTGGCAATTGTAAGAGTAGGTGGAAAAGACTATCGTAGTCAGGCAACCAAAATCGTGGTGCCGAATGATGAATCTGATGGAATAACACCTAATGGTAATAACTTAAATGAGAATAACAAAGATGAAAATAATAAATTTTTGCCCAAAACAGGTACCGAGAATTATTGGTATATATCGATTTTAGGTTTAGTTTTATTTCTTTTTGGTAATGTACTTTGGTATCTGGAACTTAAAAGAAGAAGAAAAGAAAGCTAATGCCAAATCCTAATTATTTGCAAAAAATGTATTCTCTATTCGAGCTACAATCTCTTCACTTTCTGGTAAGTGGTAGATAAATTAATTCTGATAACGACATACTAACTTTAAGAGATGAGTATATTACTTTATCCCACTCTTAATAGAAGCTAAGAAAAAACTTTAGTTTTGGTGCTTTTAATCATTATTAAATCTAATTGGTTCAAAGGTGTTAACACTAGCCAGAATCTCCGGATGCTGGCTTTCACTGTTCAAGATATCACTTTCGCTATCTCTTAAGAGAAAGTGATAGCAATTATTAATCCTAAACATGGGTGTTATATTTTCGAACACTCACCTTATCTAATGCTACATCAAACTTTTCTTATTGTTTGATATATTCTTTTATTGTCGAGTCCTTAAGTACAACCGTACTTACATAATATCCCTCTGCCCAAAATAGCAGTTCTAAACTTATATTTCATATTAGGATGCTAATCGAATATCATCATAGCACTTCTACCTGTTAGGATATCCATGAAACTCGAAACACATGTTTTGGGCGGGATACTTAGCGATAGATGTACATGATATGAAATTTAAATTAATGTTACTCCGTTGTAACTGCAAAAGTGCTTTTCTGTTTCTTGTGAGCTAGCTCTATATTGATGATAAATAATTTTCTTTCAGTATTTTATAGATCTTATATATTCACTTTATTTGTGCAATAAATTTCCAGTTAGAAGGTTGCCTGATGGAATTCATGGACATGATCAGATTATTCTTTGCAGTATTTGTTTTTTTTTTAGATTATTAAAATTGTCATATATTGTTTTACAAGTAGGACCTTTTTACTAAACTAAGTAGATGTGCAAGTAATTCTACCTGAGGAGACTGCATTAATGTAAAATAATAAATTTGATATGCAATCATAAACTGAGCAAATCATTCTGTATCTATCCTATATTTAAAGCTCTAAAACAAACTCTATACATGGTTTCTCCATAAATTTTCATTATGATACTTGTAAGACAATTCTTAAAAGATTGATTAGATTAGTAAATCCAATATAGGCGTCTTTTTTAGGAAAGAAGGAATTTTATGATGAAATATTTGCAAATAGTGGTTATTAACGGAATGAATTGCTCAGGGTGTGCAACAAAAGTAAGAAATGCTTTGGAAGCAGAGCCAACAGTCAGTGTAAAAATAGTTGACTTGGCTAGAGGTACAGTTACTTTCGATGCTGATTCAAAATTAACATTAACATTCTTAAATCAACTACTAAAAAATACAAAGTATACTGTAACTAGGGATATATCTATATAAATATATGTGGGGGGATCGACACGAAATCTCCACATATTTTTTTTATGGTAAATACATAATAGATATGGGAGATGATGGGTTGAAGAATAATAAATATATTTGGTTAGCAGCAACAACAATATCAATATTGACCCTAGGCGGTATTTTCATATTGACTCAACAGCAGAACAAGGAGGAGCATGCTGAAGTTGTCTTTCAAGAAGAACAACGACAAATCTCAAGTAGAATGTCCAATATGATGGGGGATAATCAAGAAGCTGATTTGAAGGTAGTACACCAAACGGAGAGACAACTATTGATTCCCCCTGTTCTTGAACCATCTTCAAAAAGCAAAGAAAATGTGATATATGATATAGTTGCTCAAAACGGAGAAGTTCAAATAATGGATGGAGAAAAAACTGAAACATTAGGCTATAACGGGGATTTTTTAGGGCCAGTTATTAGACTGAAAAAAGGTCAAAAAGTTACTATCAATACAACCAATAATCTTGATGCTAGCACATCTTTTCATTGGCACGGTTTGAAAGTAGCTTCTGATGCAGATGGAGGTCCACATCAGATTATAGAAGCAGGACAGAAAAAAAGTGTAACATTCGAGGTTGATCAAGAAGCTTCTACACTCTGGTTTCATCCCCATTCGGAAGGAGAAACAGCATCTCAAGTTTATAAGGGTTTAGCAGGTTTGATGTATATTGATGATGACAACTCAAAATCATTAGATTTACCTTCCAAATATGGTGTCGACGACATTCCCTTGATTGTGCAAGATAAATCTTTCAGCTCCACTAATCAAATTAACTATGAAAATGATTTTAACTCTGATGGAACAAAAGGGGAGACGTTGCTTACTAATGGCACTATCAATCCATATATTGAGATAAAAAACCGATGGATGAGGTATAGAATTGTTAATGGATCTAATTCAAGAAACTTCACTTTTAATTTGGATAATGACGAATCATTCTACCAAATTGCTACAGATGGTGGTTTTCTGAATACTTCTGTTAAACTTAGTAAACTACTTTTAGCGCCCGGGGAAAGGGCAGAAATATTAGTGGATACTCAGAATTATAAAAAAGGTAAGGTGATTCATTTACTAGCAAATAATTTGGTTGCACTGACAATGAGAATTGAGAATACGATAGACAACAAAGAGTTTAATCCCTCTGATAGTCTAAATACTATTAGTACTTTAGATGAAAAGAAATTGGAAGATTTAACAAGACAGAGTATTAATTTAAGTGGAATGTCTCACATGGTAAACATCAACAATAAGCAATTTGATATGGAAAGAATAGATTTATATAAAAAATTAGGTACTCAAGAGATTTGGGAAGTTAACAATATTAGTAGTATGATGGGAGGCATGATTCATCCGTTCCATATCCATGGTGTTCAGTTTCAAATTTTATCTAGAGATGGAAATCAGCCCGCACTAAACGAGCAAGGATGGAAAGATACTGTGCTGGTAAATCCGGATGAAATAGTAGAACTTCTTGTGAAATTCGACCGTGAAGGTATTTTCATGTATCATTGTCATATATTAGAACATGAAGAGTATGGAATGATGGGACAAATGGAAATTAAATAGAAAATAATTTAAGAAGGATGATTGTCTATGAAAATTCTTATTGTGGACGATGAAGAAAAAATATTAGAAATTATTGATGCCTATCTAGTTGCTAATCATTATTCAGTTTATAAAGCAATAAGTGGCGCAATGGCATTGGAAAAATTCGAGAAAAATAATCCTGATTTAGTTGTGCTAGATCTAATGCTTCCGGATACTGATGGATTGACTGTATGTAGAAAAATCAGAGAAATATCAAATGTACCAATTATAATGTTAACAGCTAAGTCTGATGAGGATGATATTCTTACTGGTCTCAAGTTAGGTGCAGATGACTATATGATTAAACCATTTAGTCCCAAAGAATTAGTTGCGAGAATACAAACTGTATTGCGCAGAACTGAGACCTTATCAAATCCTAATAAGCTTTCTTCAAATAATAAAGAATTGATAGTATACCCTGATAGTAGACAAGTGTATCTACATCAAGTGGAGTTAAACCTTACACCAACTGAATTTGATATTCTACACGCTCTAATGTCCACACCTAATAAAGTCTTTTCTCGTAGTGATTTGATAGAGAAAGTTAAGGGAATAGAATTTGATGGACTAGATAGGAGCATCGATTCTCATATAAAAAACTTAAGACATAAAATTGAGAATGATGCTAAATCACCTATGTATATTTTGACAGTCCATGGTACAGGATACAGATTTGGTGGCCACTAATGAGAAAAAGAACGATAAAAACTCAATTAGCTGTTTCCTTTTTAGCAATCGCAACATTAATAATAGGATCGATTAGTTTAGTCGCATTAAGTTTGACGAACAATCATTTTAGTAAATACGTGGAAGAGCGGCAAGAAGATTTGTTGAATCAGTATGTATATACAATTGATTTATTGTGGTTAAATAGTGGGGAAACATGGAATAGTGAAGAACTTGCAGCACTATCTGAGAAAGTATTAGAGAATAATATTTATTTTTCTATAGAAGACGAACAAGGCAACATGGTTTGGGAACTTACTGGAAAAGATTTGAAGTCAGCACAGGAGAAACTGAAAAAAAATGCATTGAAAGTTTCTGAGAAAAACAGTGTGAAACTAGACGAAACAATAGAAGTGAAAAAGAAGTTAATTAATGATGGAAACGAGTTTGGAAAAGTAACGTTTTATTATTTCGGACCTTTTGCTTATACAGAGCACGATGCCTTGTTTATCTCCAGTATGAAACAAAGTTTAATGTATGTTGCAATTGCAGCTCTTCTTGTATCATTCATACTTGCTTCGTGGATCTCTGCTAGATTAGGATTGCCACTAAAGCATATAAGCGATTTTACACATAAATTAACTCGTGGGGAATATGCTGATAAAATCCCACAAGAAACTTCAATTATTGAAATAAATTCCTTAATTGATTCCCTAAATGATTTAAGTAATCAGTTGGAGAAACAGCATGGGCTTCGAAAAAGATTAACTACCGATATTTCACATGAATTAAGAACTCCATTAGCTACGCTTAAAGGCAATGTGGAAGGAATGATTGACGGAGTCTGGAAAATAACTCCCGAGCGCCTACAATCTTGTTATGACGAAATAGATCGTCTAACTCGTTTAATTGGAAATATAGAAATAATCAACAAAATTGAAGCAAAATATGATCATTTAAATAAAACTGAGTTTAACATATATAAGTTGATTGAATCCGTTATTGAAAATTTCGCCAGCAAAATTGAGTCAAAAAACCTTCATGTTGAAATCCAAGGGGATAACATCAATATATCTGCAGATAAAGATAAAATGAACCAAGTTGTTATCAATCTTTTGAATAATGCTATTAAATTTACGCAAAAGGAGGGAACCATTAAGTTTTATATAAGTAAAAATAAAGACCATGTTCTTTTAATTGTTGAAGACAACGGCATCGGTATAGAAAAAGATCAGCAACTTCATATTTTTGATAGATTTTATATGGCTGACCCCTCCAGAAGTAGAGCTTTAGGGGGGCAAGGTATCGGATTAGCTATTGTAAAGAGCGTTATTGAAGCGCATAAAGGTAGTATAACTGTAAAAAGTAAATTAGGTCTAGGAACTAAATTTGTTATAAAGTTACCATTTCAATAAAGGAGGAGAGTTATTTGTTTCAAAAACAGATAAAAATTGCTAAACTAGTATGTGAATGTTGGGCAAAAAAAATATTTTTTCAACTGATTTCGATAGATAGTGTCGAAAAAGTTCATTTAGATATCTTATCAAATTCTGTAGTAATCTTTTCTAAGAAGGACTTATCAATAGCTACAATTAAAAAAGAAGTTTTTGGATTACAAATTTATGAGATGACCTAAATGTGATTAATTAAAGGAGGATGAAGACAGTGAAAAAGATGACAAAATTAGTATTTGCAAGTCTTGGAATTATTGTATTTTTAGGAGCGTGTAGCAATCAAAGTGAATCGAATAATTCTAATAGCACAAACGAGGAATCGACTTCTACAGCGTCTAGTGAAATGAATAGTATGGAGGGAATGAATCACGAAGGTATGGTTCCTTCTTCAATGAAAGATGCTGCGAACCCTAAATTCCCGGTGGGAAGTAATGTTATACTGCTAGGCGATCATATGGAAGGTATGAAAGGTGCAAATGCTCAAGTTGTAGGGGCCTTTGATACTACAATGTATGAAGTAAGCTATGAGCCAAAAACTGGGGGACCAATGGTTAACAATCATCGATGGGTAGTACAAGAAGAGTTAAAAGATACTGAGACTGTAGCAAATGAGGGCGATACTGTTATCTTGAATGCCGATCACATGGATGGGATGATGGGAGCTGAAGCAAAAGTAGATAAATCTATTACAGGAACTGTTTACGTTGTTAATTACACTCCAACCGATGGTCAAGAAGAAGTTAAGAATCATATGTGGGTAACTGAAGATGAGATGGAATATGACGAAAATAATGAGTAATTTTATATACTAAACCAATAAGCTGGTACATGGCCTTCGTATTCTCAACATGAGGGATATGAGCTCTTTGTTAATAAGGACTGATGAGTTGTGCAAAATCAAATCTGGGTCAGAACGAACCTCATTCTGGCTCAGATTTTTGGCTCTTCGACATTTAGTGCTGGTAGAGAGACAACTGAAAATTTAGTCATAACCAGTTAGGCAGAGTGCTTAACTGGTTTTTGTTTTACTTGGAAGATCAAGCCTTGAATGAGATAAATTCTTGCTCGAAAGTTGTGGAAATTTCGATAGCCGTAGGCTACTCGTTTTATCACTTTTATCTTATTATTTGTTCTTTCCAATGCACCATTACTATACCTGGGTTTTAAAGCATATTGAATCCCTAATTTGTATTTATTTAAAAACGTCTGGATAGGCTACAATTAACTAGACAGAAA
>NZ_KV833873.1:0-1279 GCF_001837725.1 Enterococcus sp. HMSC072F02 | reverse complement strand
ACTGAACATTTTGACTTAGCCAATCCTGTTACTAAAGTCGATGATATCCCCGATTATGAAATGTACAGTCAAACAATCGATAGCTTAAATAAGCGTTTTGGCAATCGTGTTTTAAAAGGCATAGAAATCGGTTACATCGCTTCTGAAAAGGATCGGATCATCGACTATTTAGCCGATAAAGATTACGATTTAAAATTACTCAGTGTGCATCATAATGGTCAATTTGATTATTTAGATGACGAAGTCAAAGATATGGATCCTGCTATTGTGATTCCTCAGTATTTTGCACAACTTTCAGAAGCACTAGTTGTTATAGAAGCAGATGTCTTTGCTCATTTTGACTATGGTTTTCGGGTATTTGGTCTATCCGTTGCTGAATTTAAACAATATGAAGCGCAGTTTTTACCGATTCTAGATCAAGTAATCAAAAATAAATTGGCATTCGAATTAAATGCTAAGAGCGCTTACTTGTATGACAATTTAGCGTTATATGAATATGTCATCGATTTATATCTTTCACGTGGTGGTACCTTGTTTAGTGTTGGATCAGATGGGCATTACCTTGAACATTTCCGTTTCCATTTCGATGATCTTTTTGCTCTGTTAAAAGCAAAAGATGTGACGGAATTAGCGATTTATCAAAAAGGAAAGCGAATTATGGTTCCATTACCAGTCTAAAAAAACGTCCTCAGCATCAAAAGTGAGGACGTTTTTTTAGATTTCTTTTTCTAAAATCGGACAAATACGATCTTGTTTTCCTAAAGGAAAATGTTTGATCCCGATTTTTTTAAATCCATGACGTTCATAAAAACGAATACCTGCATGATTTTTTTCATAAACAGTCAAACGTAAATAACGTTTTTGTTTCGTTTTAGCATAACGATTCGCTTCATCGAGTAACCGTTGCCCTAACCCTTTGTTTTGATAATCTTTGAGCAGATAGAGCCGTTGAATCTCTATAGCATCTTTTTCATCATTGACTTTCATATAACCAATGAGTATTTGATGATCCTTAATACCAATAAATTTACTGGTTGACTGTGCCAATTCTACTGCCAATATTTCAGTTGTCAATTGTGTCTGTAAATATCCTTGCATATCAAGTGGATCTGCGCCATCGATAAACGATTCATAAAAACTGACAACACTTACAACTTGTAAAGCATCTAGATCATCATAATCTAAATACGCTAGTGTGATTTGATTGTTCATCTAACTCCTCCTTTTGACATAGTATACTATAAATCACCCGTGGTGCTAGTTAATTTTAATATCCTAA
>NZ_KV833872.1:0-2287 GCF_001837725.1 Enterococcus sp. HMSC072F02 | reverse complement strand
ATTTTATTCTAGCTTAATTTGACAAATCATAGTGTATAAAAAAATTAGTGTTGATTTTGAGTGTATTTTAAATAGTTTGAGGAAGTAGGTAAAAATTTTGAAAATTGCTTATATTCGAGTTTCGTCGATTGATCAAAATGAGCAACGCCAAATTGAAGAAATGAAAAAGTTCGGCGCAGAAAAAATTTTCATCGAGAAACAATCTGGAGCAACGATTACTCATCGACCGATTTTCCAGGAAGCTTTAGAGTTTGTCCGAGACCAAGATATTTTTATTGTCGAAGCAATCGACCGACTTGGAAGAAATTACGACGAAATCATTGCTTCAGTCAATTACCTAAAGAAGAAAAACGTGCAGCTGATCATCACCAGTCTACCGATCATGGCTGAAGCAATTGGCAATCCTCTTTTGGATAAATTCATTAAAGATTTAATCATCCAAATTTTGGCCATGATTGCAGAGCAAGAGCGTACCGAATCTAAACGACGCCAGGCGCAAGGCATTAAAATTGCAAAAGCAAATGGCGTCTATAAAGGTCGTCCAAAACTCTATAGTGCAGATACAAAAAATCCTCAACGACGTTTAGTTTATGAAAACATCGTTAAGGATTTAAATGAGGGCATAGCTATTTCAAAAATTGCTAAAAACTACAATATTACTAGACAAACTATTTACAGAATTAAGAATGATATTGAGTATAACAGTAATCAAATGAATTAAAAAAGTTCTTTATACATTAAAATTTCTTCTTTTAACTCATCAATTCTAGGAGATCTAACATCAGAATCAGCAATTGCATTTAATAACTCATCAATATTTTCTTTATTCGCTAGTAAAGGATCATAGTATTTTATATTCTTTTTAATTAATTCCAGAGTTTTTATATTTTGTTCTTTGTAATTAGCTAGAATTTCTTCTACAGTTTCGCCTGAAATCATAGCCATATCTGAACCAGTATTGATTCCTTTGAATGGATAAGGTTCTTTATCATATGCCTTTATCATTTCTACTAAATCATCATATCCTAAGTGTTCTTTAACATACAGCATAAAATTTATTAATGTAAAAAATGGCATTGAAGAATAGTCTGGAAATATAAATTGAAACAGTTTGTTCGCAAAATATTTATCATCATCATTGCTTTCTGGTGACACTGACAGGCTGCTAAGCCACTTTAAATACAATTCAAATATAATTATTTGTTTTTGTGAATTATCTTCATTCTCATCATAAATAAGTTTATCGGGTAAAAGATTATCTAAGTTATCTACTAAAGATAGGCTATTAGCTTTCTTGGCATAAGATATTAATTTTAAAATATTATTATTTAGGAATAATCTATATTCTTCTCCAGATAATTCTTCTAAAAATTGTGATAGGAATTGATTATATCTGTTACTAGAATTCCAATTAAAAATAGAGTTTTTTGTATAGATATCGAAAAAATCATTTACTTTTTTTATATCTATATTCTTTCCTTCAAGATACACACATTTTATTTCGGAATAAATAAATTTGGATAAACGCTCATAAACATCATAATCGATAGTATTGTACGTATTTATTTCATCAAATTTATTCATGTCTATACTAGTGAAAAAGATAGACATAAATTTTAATTTTTTTTCATAGTCTTTATTTTCTTCACATTGATCTATATACATATCCATCAGATCGATTTCTTCTATCTCTCCATGTTGATCCACTGAATTCCATATGAGAGACCATATTTCTTTCTGAACAGCTTCATTCTTGGATAAGTTACTAATATATCTTTTCCTACATTCTGTTCTATATTTAACGGTTTCACTAGAATTGTTTTTTGAATAAGTACGCTTGTTAATAATCCAAAAATAGCACCTAACTAACGATAGAATAGATAAGCTTATGCCGATTACATATAAAAGAAGTACTATACAGTTAAGTTTTCTATAAAACTCATTACTTGCTGAATTTGTTTGATAGAAAAGTAAAGGCAATGTTAACAATATTAGTCCAAAAGACAGTTTTTTTATTTTTATAACTTGATCAAATACTACCATTTTATCCCAATCAACAGCATTCTCATTTTCAAATAAAAATGTAGCAATTGGTATAAATAATGCCAACACTGTACTTGTTATATTCCATAAAAATCCCGAATCCATAATTATTTTCCTCCTATATAAAATTTGTAAAATGTAAATATAATTACTCAATTATCTTTTTAAAAGCTTCCTCCATTAATATAATATTATCATCCAAATCGTCGATGTTGGGAGCGTCAATAATTTTGTGTAAATAACT
>NZ_KV833871.1:0-1224 GCF_001837725.1 Enterococcus sp. HMSC072F02 | reverse complement strand
ATTTAAAACTTTGCAACAGAACCCGAATTTATCCAAAGATAACTTTTGTTATTTATAAATTCAAAATAAACCTACAATAAAAGAAATGGTCTCTATCTAGTCATCAATTTTTATCTTATTACTTAGGGATTGACGGACTGTTGATTTTTTCTATTTTAAACTACGTAATTAAACTTATTTAATCTAAATTTCAAAATATGATTAAATGTTTCTCACTTCATTCACGAACATTGTAATCCAAAATTGCCTTAACTACTTCTTTTAATTTATAATATGATATAATTCTATAAGATATTTTGGGAGGTTCAAATGGATATAACAGCTTATCAAAAATGGGTTAGTGAATTTTACAAAAACAGAAATTGGTACCAGTATAACTCATTTATAAGAAGTAATTTTTTATGCGAAGAGGTTGGGGAATTAGCGCAAGCTATTCGAAAATATGAAATTGGTCGTGATAGACCAGATGAAATCGAGAAATCAAGCAACGAAAATTTAAACGATATCAAAGAAGAGCTTGGGGATGTATTGGATAATATATTTATTCTTGCAGATCAATACAACATTTCCTTAGAAGAAATTATTGAGACACATAAAAACAAATTAGAAAAGAGATTTGAAGAATGAAAATAACCATCTTTTGCGGTGCAAGTAACGGAAATAACCCAATCTACAGTCAGAGAACAGTAGAACTTGGTGAATGGATGATTAAGAATAATCATGATTTAGTTTATGGTGGCGGAAAAGTTGGCTTAATGGGAGTAATTGCTGATACCATTATTAATAATGGAGGCCAAGCAATTGGTGTTATGCCTACATTTTTAAAAGATAGAGAAATCGCCCACATTAATTTATCAGAGCTTATTGTTGTAGAAAATATGCCACAACGAAAAGGGAAAATGATGGCTCTCGGAGAAGCATTTATTGCATTACCTGGTGGACCAGGAACTTTAGAGGAAATTTCAGAGGTAATCTCTTGGTCTCGAATTGGTCAAAATGATAGTCCATGCGTTCTTTATAATATCGATGGTTATTTTAATCACCTAAGAAATATGTTTGATCATATGGTGTCTGAAGGCTTCTTAAGTCAAGATGATAGGAATAACATCTTATTCTCAGATGATATAATTGAAATTGAAAGCTTCATTAAAGATTATAAATCACCTACAATTAGAAAATATAGCAATTAAATATAAAAATAGGGTTGTGTTGCAAAGTTTTAAA
>NZ_KV833870.1:0-9989 GCF_001837725.1 Enterococcus sp. HMSC072F02 | reverse complement strand
TAAAATTTGTCAAAAAAACTGTTGCCATTCCAGGTTTATGACGACTTTTGGAAGTAAAAATCCATCCATTATCTTTATAATCAGGATTGAATCTTATATGTTGGTGATTTAACTCAATTTCCTCTTTAAGAATTTCTATAGCCCTTTTAGATAATTGGACATTTTGGTAACTTTGTAAGTTTTTTACATTACCTTCATAGCTATTTTCTGCAGCTCCTCCGTGAGTGGACTGACTAATGATGATATTTTGCTTTTCAAAATATTGATAGGCACCAATATTTTGGAGTTTTCGACTCTGTAAGTCAACAGGGCCATTAGTTAGAATACCTATTGGGATGCGGTTTTTATGTAGAGCCAGCAGTAGTTGATGTATCTCAGGAATCATCGTAATCTGATCGAGTTCATATTCATAGTCAGCTTGGAAGTCTAGAGCTTCTGTCCTAGAAATACTATCGATGCCAAATTCTTCCATAGTCTTCTGACAGCGAAAAATTCTAAGCTGCTCAATACTGATGAGTTTTTTCGTGTATTTAGGAAAAGCAACATCAGACCAACATCTGAAACGTTTGTAAATGTTATCTATTTGTTGGATATCAATCGTTGGAAAACATTTCTCAACGCTACGTTTAAAGGGGAGTTGATGGTCATAAAGAGTGTCATCAAGGTCAAAAACAATATTTTTATAAGTCATAATTCTAGTCCGCTTTTAAAATAGTAGTGTACTGGCTAAATTCCTCTAAGTGTTGAGGGCTAATCTGGTTATCTGTAATGATGGTATCGAGTTGATCTAGATTATAGAAGTTAAAGAAATCGTATCGATCGAATTTAGTACTGTCTACTAATAAGAATTTTTCTACAGCATTGTTTAGGGCAAGTTGTTGAATCACACCTTCCTTGTCACTATATGTAGCAATAGAATTATGGGTAACAGCATTTGCACTAACAAAAGCTTTGGCAAATCTAATTGCTTTTAAATTTGTCGAAGCCATTGAACCTACAAAAGCTCCAGTTATTTCTCTATATTCACCGCCAAGAAGCAATAAATCAATGGTTTCGCTATCATTTAGAATCAAGAACACAGGGAGACTATTTGTAATGACACGAATTTTATAACCTTTACGACCTTTCAATTCTAATGCCAGTTGTTCAAGTGTAGTTCCGGGTCCAATAAAAATAGTATCGCCATCTTTGATTAAAGAGCAGGCTTTTTTAGCAATGTCAATTTTTTCTTTTGTATTTAGACTTTTCTTCTCGATATGTGTCTTTTCAAGTGGCTTTTTAGAGGAAAGCAATTGTGCACCACCATGAGTACGTGTTAAAAGTCCATCAGCTTCTAGAGCATCAAGGTCTCTACGGGCTGTCATATCGGAAATATCTAGTTCATCTATTATTTCTTTTATGGTTATGGTCCCATCAATCTTTAACATATCTAAAATTTTTTCTAATCGTCGTTTTTTGTTCATATGAAGACCCTTCTTTCATAAAGTAATTTTTTTCCAAAGATAATTCTCTTTTAATTGTATCATAAAAGACAATATTTTCAAGGTAAAACAAACAATTTCAAACAAAAACAAATGTTAGATGATGAAATAAGAACAGTGGATTGACGTATATTAGCTTAGGTCAGATTTTGTATAAGACGAAAATAAAGTAGGACCTCTTAATCAGTAAGTTATAGAAAGTAAAAGACTTTTGTAATACTTGAATAGATATTTCACGTCCATTTTGTGATGGATTAAATGAACAAAAATGAACAATAATTTAACGGTGTTATCTATTTTTTAAAAAAACAAATAAAAAAAACAAAAAATAAACAAAAAAAGTGTTGCTTTTTGTTTGAATGCTTGATATTATATAAACAAAGAAATGATGAAAACGTTTTTTCGAACATTTTGCAAAATGTTTTCTACTTCTACGTAGCATTTCTTTCTAAAATTTAGGAGGTGGTCAAAATGGCTATTGTTGTTGGTGCAGATCTCAAAGGTACGAGATTAAAAGATGTTGTGAAAAATTTTCTTGTAGAAGAAGGTTTTGAGGTAATTGATGTGACTAAGGACGGACAAGATTTTGTTGATGTTACCTTGGCAGTTGCCTCTGAAGTAAATAAAGATGAGCAAAACTTAGGTATTGTAATTGATGCTTATGGAGCTGGTCCATTCATGGTAGCAACTAAAATTAAAGGTATGGTTGCAGCAGAAGTTTCAGATGAACGCTCAGCTTATATGACACGTGGACATAACAATTCACGAATGATTACGGTTGGCGCTGAAATCGTCGGTGATGAGCTTGCTAAAAACATCGCTAAAGGTTTCGTCAATGGTAAATATGATGGCGGACGTCATCAAATCCGAGTAGATATGCTTAACAAAATGTGTTAAGAAAAGGAGTTAAGGAATGAGAATCGCAATTGGATGTGACCACATTGTCACAGATGAAAAAATGGCAGTATCAGAATTCTTGAAATCAAAAGGACATGAGGTCCTTGATTTCGGGACATATGACCACGCACGTACTCACTACCCTATCTATGGTAAAAAAGTCGGTGAAGCAGTAGTAAGTGGTCAAGCAGACTTGGGAGTATGTATCTGTGGTACAGGTGTCGGCATTAACAATGCAGTCAATAAAGTTCCAGGTGTTCGCTCAGCGTTGGTTCGTGATATGACATCAGCTATATATGCAAAAGAAGAGTTAAATGCGAATGTTATCGGTTTCGGTGGAAAGATTACTGGTGGTCTTCTTATGAATGACATCATTGAAGCTTTCATTGAAGCTGAGTACAAACCAACAGAAGAAAATAAAAAATTGATTGCAAAAATCGAACACGTTGAAACACATAATGCACATCAAGCAGATGAAGATTTCTTTACAGAATTCCTTGAAAGATGGGACCGTGGTGACTACCACGATTAAGGTATAACAAATGATTCTGACAGTCACACTAAATCCTTCAGTAGACATCTCTTATCCTCTAGAAACATTGAAAATTGATACAGTGAATAGGGTGAAAGATGTTAGTAAGACAGCTGGTGGAAAAGGCTTAAATGTTACTAGAGTCTTGTATGAATCTGGTGATAAAGTTACTGCTACAGGTTTCTTAGGTGGTAAAATTGGTGAATTTATTGAAAGCGAATTAGAACAATCTCCTGTTAGTCCAGCTTTTTATAAAATCTCAGGAAACACTAGAAACTGTATTGCTATCTTACACGAGGGTAACCAAACAGAAATTTTGGAACAAGGACCAACAATTTCTCATGAAGAAGCAGAAGGCTTTCTTGACCACTATAGCAATCTTATTAAACAATCAGAAGTTGTGACAATTTCAGGAAGTTTACCTTCAGGACTTCCCAACGATTATTATGAAAAACTTATCCAACTTGCTTCGGATGAAGGAGTAGCAGTCGTTTTGGATTGTTCAGGTGCACCTCTTGAAACAGTTCTAAAATCGTCGGCTAAACCTACTGCCATCAAACCTAATAATGAGGAACTTTCACAGTTGCTTGGAAAAGAAGTAACAAAAGATATTGAAGAACTCAAAGACGTTCTTAAAGAGTCACTTTTTAGTGGTATCGAATGGATAGTGGTCTCATTAGGTCGAAACGGTGCCTTTGCAAAACATGGTGATGTTTTCTATAAGGTAGATATTCCTGATATCCCAGTTGTTAATCCAGTCGGATCAGGGGACTCAACGGTAGCTGGTATTGCATCAGCTTTAAATAGTAAAAAAAGGGACGCTGACTTATTAAAACATGCGATGACATTGGGTATGTTAAATGCTCAAGAAACAATGACAGGGCATGTGAATATGACTAATTACGAAACACTAAACTCACAAATTGGAGTAAAAGAGGTATAAAAATGGTACTTACAGAACAGAAACGCAAATCTTTGGAAAAAATTTCAGATAAAAACGGTGTTATCTCAGCTTTGGCATTTGACCAACGTGGTGCTTTGAAACGTTTGATGGCACAGTATCAAGATACAGAACCAACTGTAGCTCAAATGGAAGAACTAAAGGTTTTGGTTGCTGATGAACTTACAAAATACGCTTCTTCAATGTTGCTTGACCCTGAATATGGACTTCCAGCAACAAAAGCATTGGATAAAGAAGCAGGTCTTCTTCTTGCCTATGAAAAAACAGGTTATGATACATCAAGTACAAAACGTTTGCCTGACTGCTTGGATGTTTGGTCTGCAAAACGTATCAAAGAGCAAGGCGCTGATGCCGTTAAGTTCTTGCTTTACTATGATGTAGACAGCTCAGATGAACTTAACCAACAAAAACAAGCTTATATTGAACGTGTTGGTTCTGAATGTGTCGCTGAAGATATTCCTTTCTTCTTGGAAATCCTTGCTTATGATGAAGAAATCTCAGATGCAGGTTCTGTTGAATATGCAAAAGTGAAACCTCGCAAAGTCATTGAAGCGATGAAAGTTTTCTCTGATCCACGCTTTAACATTGATGTTCTTAAAGTAGAAGTACCAGTTAACGTTAAATATGTCGAAGGTTTTGCTGATGGTGAAGTGGTTTACAGTAAAGCTGAAGCTGCTGACTTCTTTAAAGCACAAGAAGAAGCGACTAACCTTCCATACATCTACCTAAGTGCAGGTGTATCTGCTAAATTGTTCCAAGAAACATTGCAATTTGCTCACGACTCAGGTGCCAAGTTTAATGGTGTGCTTTGTGGACGTGCTACTTGGGCAGGATCTGTAGAACCTTACATCAAAGAAGGTGAAAAAGCAGCACGTGAATGGTTGCGTACTACTGGATTCGAAAATATTGATGAACTTAACAAAGTTCTTGTTAAAACAGCTAGTCCATGGACTGATAAAGTATAGTAAAAACATAAAACGGAGGATATTGTTATGAACAGAGAAGAGATGACTCTCTTAGGGTTTGAAATTGTTGCTTATGCTGGAGATGCTCGCTCTAAACTTTTAGAAGCGCTTAAAGCGGCTGAAAATGGTGATTTCGCTAAGGCAGATAGTCTTGTAGTAGAAGCAGGAAGCTGTATTGCAGAGGCTCACAATTCTCAGACAGCTATGTTGGCTCGAGAAGCTTCTGGGGAGGAACTTCCATACAGCGTTACTATGATGCATGGTCAGGACCACTTAATGACTACTGTCTTATTAAAAGATGTGATTCATCACCTCATCGAACTTTATAAAAGAGGAGCAAAATAATGCATAAACTCATTGAACTTATTGAGAAAGGGAAACCGTTCTTTGAGAAAATCTCTCGAAACATCTATCTTCGTGCTATTCGTGATGGATTTATCGCTGGTATGCCAGTCATCCTTTTCTCATCTATCTTTATCCTTATTGCCTATGTCCCAAATGCTTGGGGATTCCACTGGTCAAAAGACATTGAGACCTTCTTGATGACTCCTTATAGCTATTCGATGGGTATCCTAGCATTCTTTGTTGGTGGTACTACCGCTAAAGCTTTGACGGACTCAATGAACCGTGACCTACCTGCGACCAATCAGATTAACTTCTTATCTACGATGCTAGCGTCTATGGTAGGGTTCCTTTTGATGGCAGCTGAGCCTGCAAAAGAAGGAGGCTTCTTGACAGCCTTCACGGGAACAAAAGGTCTTTTGACAGCATTTATTGCAGCCTTTGTGACAGTTAATGTTTACAAGGTCTGTGTGAAAAATAATGTTACTATTCGTATGCCTGAAGAGGTTCCACCAAATATCTCTCAAGTATTTAAAGACTTGATTCCATTCACTGTATCGGTTGTTCTCCTTTATGGATTTGAACTTATTGTTAAGGGAACTCTTGGTGTAACCGTTGCAGAATCAATCGGTACCCTTCTTGCTCCTCTCTTCTCAGCTGCAGATGGTTACCTTGGAATTACACTTATCTTTGGTGCTTATGCCTTCTTCTGGTTTGTTGGTATCCACGGTCCTTCAATTGTCGAACCAGCAATCGCTGCTATCACTTATGCCAATATCGATGCCAACTTGCATCTTATCCAAGCTGGACAACATGCAGATAAAGTTATCACTTCTGGTACTCAAATGTTTATTGTTACCATGGGTGGAACAGGAGCTACATTGATTGTTCCATTCTTGTTCATGTGGATTTGTAAATCAGAACGTAACCGTGCCATCGGACGTGCCTCAGTTGTTCCAACATTCTTTGGGGTTAATGAGCCAATCTTATTTGGTGCACCAATCGTATTGAATCCGATTTTCTTTGTACCGTTCATTTTCGCTCCGATTGTCAACGTTTGGATCTTTAAATTCTTTGTTGACACATTGAACATGAACTCATTCTCTGCCAACCTTCCATGGGTTACTCCTGGTCCGTTGGGAATTGTACTCGGTACTAACTTCCAAGTTCTATCATTTATCTTAGCCGGACTCTTGGTAGTTGTTGATACTATCATTTATTACCCATTTGTTAAGGTATACGATGAACAAATTCTTGAAGAAGAACGTTCTGGTAAAACAAACGATGCTCTTAAAGAAAAAGTAGCTGCAAACTTCAATACTGCTAAAGCAGATGCCGTTCTTGGAAAAGCAGGCGTTGCTAAAGAAGATGTAGCAGCAAACAATAATATCACAAAAGAAACTAATGTCCTTGTTCTTTGTGCAGGTGGAGGTACAAGTGGCTTGCTTGCCAATGCCTTGAACAAAGCAGCAGCAGAATACAATGTTCCAGTCAAAGCGGCAGCGGGTAGTTACGGTGCTCACCGTGAAATGTTGCCAGAGTTTGACTTGGTTATCTTGGCTCCACAGGTCGCTTCAAACTTCGATGATATGAAGGCTGAAACGGATAAATTGGGCATTAAACTTGCAAAAACTGAAGGAGCTCAATATATCAAATTGACACGTGATGGACAAGGTGCTCTTGCATTTGTTCAACAACAGTTTGATTAATAAATTTGTAAAAGTTATTTGAGACGAGATTATTCTTTCAGTTCCTTATAATATTGTTAACCATATCATTGCATTTCATTTCCTTGGTTTCCGGAACTCAGAATATCGTCTCAAATGCTTTTTTTGAAAGGATTTATAGTTATGACTAAAACACTTCCTAAAGATTTTATTTTTGGTGGTGCTACAGCTGCTTATCAAGCAGAAGGTGCGACTCACACGGATGGTAAAGGCCCAGTTGCATGGGATAAGTATCTTGAAGACAATTATTGGTACACAGCAGAGCCTGCAAGTGATTTTTACCATAAATATCCTGTTGATTTAGAATTAGCTGAAAAATATGGCGTTAATGGTATTCGTATTTCAATTGCCTGGTCTCGTATTTTCCCAACTGGCTATGGCGAAGTAAATGAAAAAGGTGTTGAATTCTACCATAATCTTTTTGCCGAGTGCCACAAACGTCATGTTGAGCCATTCGTGACTTTGCACCACTTTGACACACCAGAAGTTCTTCACTCAGATGGAGATTTCTTAAACCGCGAAAATATAGAACACTTTGTAGATTATGCCGCTTTCTGTTTTGAAGAGTTCCCAGAAGTAAACTACTGGACAACTTTCAATGAAATTGGCCCAATTGGAGATGGTCAATACTTGGTTGGTAAATTCCCTCCAGGCATTCAATATGATCTTGCCAAAGTCTTCCAATCACACCACAATATGATGGTTTCTCATGCACGTGCTGTGAAATTGTATAAAGATAAAGGTTATAAAGGCGAAATTGGTGTAGTACATGCGTTGCCAACCAAATACCCTTATGATCCAGAAAATCCAGCAGATGTTCGTGCCGCTGAGTTAGAAGATATCATCCATAACAAATTTATCTTGGATGCAACCTACCTTGGACACTATTCAGATAAAACGATGGAAGGGGTCAACCACATCCTAGCTGAAAATGGTGGAGAACTTGATCTTCGTGATGAAGACTTCCAAGCACTTGAAGCAGCTAAAGATTTGAACGATTTCCTTGGTATCAACTACTACATGAGTGATTGGATGCAAGCCTTTGATGGTGAGACTGAAATCATTCACAATGGTAAGGGTGAAAAAGGAAGTTCTAAGTACCAGATTAAAGGTGTTGGTCGCCGAATCGCACCAGATTATGTGCCTAGAACGGATTGGGACTGGATTATTTATCCTGAAGGCTTGTATGACCAAATCATGCGAGTGAAAAATGATTATCCAAACTACAAGAAGATTTACATCACTGAAAACGGTCTTGGATACAAAGATGAGTTTGTAGATAATACCGTTTATGATGATGGTCGTATTGATTACGTGAAGAAACACTTGGAAGTTTTATCAGACGCAATTGCGGATGGTGCAAATGTTAAAGGTTACTTCATCTGGTCACTTATGGATGTCTTCTCATGGTCAAACGGATACGAAAAACGTTATGGACTATTCTATGTAGACTTTGACACGCAAGAACGCTATCCTAAGAAATCAGCTCATTGGTATAAGAAAGTAGCAGAAACTCAAGTGATAGAGTAATATTACTTGAAAATGTAAAAAATTGTTATCCGATACTTTAGAAAAAGTACAACACTTATTTAGACCAGGCTTTGAAAAGGTATATATTGTTAGTTTCGAAGATTGTCCTATGATTCCTGAGCTTGAAGCTACCCCGTTGCTAAAATGTGGTAAATGGTATGTTTCAACTGGAAAAGAGTGGATTTGCCATTCTGATTTAGAGTTATCAGCATTTGAATGGGAATTTTTACAATCACTCGATGTAGAAATACGTGAGACTATTCACTTCGAGGTAAATTATTTGCCTTTCCAATAATAAAAAGAAAGGAATTAGTTGTGACTATCGAATTAAAAAACGAGTATCTTACTGTTCAGTTTAAAACACTTGGTGGTCAACTGACTTCGATTAAAGACAAGGATGGGATAGAGTATCTCTGGCAAGCTGATCCAAATTATTGGAATGGACAGGCGCCTATTCTATTTCCTATCTGTGGTAGTTTACGAAATGATTGGGCTATTTATAGACCTCAAGAAAGACCCTTTTTTACAGGTCTTATTCGTAGACATGGTTTTGTTCGAAAAGAAGAATTTATTCTGGAAGAAGTCAATGATAATAGCGTGACCTTTAGTATTAAACCAAATGCTGAGATGCTTGATAATTACCTATATCAGTTTGAACTGAGAGTTGTTTATACCTTGAATGGTAAATCAATTAGAACCGAATTTCAGGTAACGAACTTGGAAATGGAAAAAACAATGCCTTACTTTATTGGAGCCCATCCAGCATTCAATAGTTCTTTAGTAGAAGGTGAAAACTATGAGGATTATTATATTGAATTTAGTGAGGTTGAGTCTTGCTCGATACCAAAGAGTTTTCCTGAGACAGGATTATTAGATTTGCAAGATCGGACACCTTTTTTGGAAAATCAAAAAATTCTCGATTTGGACTACTCACTTTTTTCCCATGATGCCATTACACTTGACCAGCTCAAGTCTCGTAGCGTAACGCTTCGGTCAAGGAAGTCTGGTAAAGGTCTTCGAGTAGATTTTGATGATTTTCCGAACTTGATTCTGTGGTCTACAACTAATAAAAGTCCATTCATTGCTTTGGAACCTTGGAGTGGTCTCTCCACTTCACTTGAAGAAGGTAATTTCTTAGAAGATAAAAGACAGGTAACGAAAATTTCACCTCAAGAAACTTCTAGAAAAATCTATGATATTACTATCCTTAATTAAAATTTGTTATTATTTGAGTCTTCAATAAGATTTGAATACTCTTACCTTGTGATGATAGATTGGTCTTCTCCGTGCCAGTCTTACATCGCAAGGTTTTTAAGTTTTTTGTGGGTCTATGTCAACTGTAGTGGGTGACGAAAAGCTAATATCTAAAGACAGTCTGGTAGTAAAAAATAAGATTATTTACTACTTCTTGATTTAAAATAATAGTGGAGCCATTAATTTGTGGCAAATTTAATTTAATATTTTGCCTCAAATTAGCCACACTTTTTATAGAACTAAGAGGAAAAATGAAATTTTCTTCCTATTCTAATTGCTGGTTTCTTTTACGTAGTTCTA